>JALUKO010000091.1 GCA_027056525.1 Helicobacteraceae bacterium
TACTTATGAAGAAGTACGGATCATGGATCATCTTTTTTCAAAAATTTGTTTATGGCATAAAAACACTGATACCTATTGCCATTGGACTCACAAAATATGATTTTAAAAAGTTTGCTATTTTAAATGTACTCAGCTCGGCAGTGTGGGCTTTGGTGTTTGGTTTAGGAAGTTACTATTCGGGACGCATTCTTGTAGAGTTTGCTGAAACTGTTAGCGATAAACCCTGGATAGCGCCTATCATCCTGGTCATATTTGGAAGTGCTTTGTGGCTGTATATGACACAAGCCACAAAGAAAAAAGTTTAATTGTTAGCTACCTACTTTAGGACCTGCCGAAGAGTAATCAAACTCGCTATCTTCTGTTTGATACTTTTTAAAGTTTTCTATAAACATCTCTGCTAAAGTATCTCTAGTTTTATCAAATGCCTCTTTATCTTCCCATGCATTACGCGGGTTTAAGATCTCAGGGTTGATATCACCTAAAGTTTTTGGTACATGGAGTCTAAATGTTTTGGTTGTATCAAACTCACTCTCTTTGATACTTCCATCTAAAATAGCATTGATACATGCACGAGTATCTTTAATGCTCATACGTCTTCCAACACCATACCCTCCACCGGTCCAACCGGTGTTCACAAGATAAACATTCACACCATGTTTATCTATCTTCTCACCTAAAAGTTTTGCATACACTGTAGGGTGCAATGGCAAGAAGGCTTCACCAAAACATGAAGAAAATGTGGCAACCGGCTCAGTGATACCACGTTCAGTTCCTGCAACTTTAGCCGTATAACCACTCAGGAAATAGTACATTGCCTGCTCTTTAGTAAGTTTAGATACCGGAGGTAAAACACCAAAGGCATCAGCCGTCAAAAAGATGATGTTCTCAGGATGACCTGCACTTAAACTAGGTTCATGGTTTTCTATATGCTCGATCGGGTAGGAAACACGTGTATTTTCCGTTTTACTTCCATCTTCATAATCAACTTCACCATCACCATACATAACAACATTTTCAAGTAGTGCGCCTTTTCTGATAGCGTTATAGATCTCAGGTTCACTTTTTGCATCAAGGTTGATAACCTTTGCATAACATCCACCCTCAAAGTTAAAGACACCGTAGTTATCCCAACCATGTTCATCATCACCTATAAGTTTTCTTTTTGGATCTGTTGAAAGTGTTGTTTTGCCTGTTCCGCTCAGACCAAAGAAAAGTGCAGTATCACCACGCTCACCAACATTTGCCGAACAGTGCATCGCCAACTTGTCTTCCAGTGGCAACCAGTAGTTCATCATTGAAAAAATTCCTTTTTTCATCTCACCACCATACCATGTACCACCAATGATAGCCAGATTATTTTCAATATCAAACATCACAAAAACTTCCGAGTTAAGACCATGCTCTTTCCATTTGTCATCTACTGCTTTACAAGCATTTAAAACAGTAAAACCCGGTTTAAACACTTCAAGTTCAGCTTCTGTAGGACGGATGAACATATTTTTAACAAAGTGAGACTGCCATGCTATCTCAGAGACAAAACGAACAGATCTTTTAGAAGCTGCACTTGATCCACAAAAAACATCTGTGATATATAAGTCTTTGTTAGAGAGTTGGTTTCTTGCGATCTCTAAAACTTCTGCAAAAACTTTTGCATCAACTTTTTTGTTCACATCACCCCAAGCAATATACTTGTTTGATGGATCAGCATCTACAAAGTACTTGTCTTTTGGACTACGACCGGTAAAAATACCGGTATCAACAGCCGTAGCCCCTTTTTTTGTAAGTGTACATTCACCATTATCAAGCTCATGCTGAATTAACTCATCATAACTTAGGTTATGGAAAACTTTACCAACATTCTTTAATCCTAACTCTTCTAACTCTGTCAAGTTCATAATTTACCTTCGGGTACTTTTTATATGTTTATCAAACATTTTAATGGTGTAATTATACACTCTCTAAACCTAAATCTAAAGTAAATATATGGGAGTTTTTAGAAAATTAAATTTACTTTTTTATCAATGCATACAAGCAAAATTAGTTTAAGAATCTTTTGCTAAAATGTCATCTCGAAATGGTCGCGTAACTCAGTGGTAGAGTGCCACCTTGACATGGTGGTGGTCACTGGTTCAAATCCAGTCGTGACCACCATTTCAGCTCACTAAATAATTTCATACACTTGTAACATTTCCAAAAAATCAACCTTCAATAAAAGATAATTTTTATTATTTAGTATAAATATCTACACTTCTTTATTGTAAAAATGAACAGATTTTAAAATTTAAGATTATCGTTGCATGAGCAGTATATAAACTAAAAGAGATGATTGTGTTTTGAAAGTTTTAAAATGGTGCGATCGGAGAGATTTGAACTCTCACACCCGTAAGGCACTACCCCCTCAAGGTAGCGTGTCTACCGTTCCACCACGATCGCATTAAAAAGAAATAAAATGTTGGCCGAAGCCAACAGAGGGATACTTTGGTTAAATCTTAAAGATTAACCTAAGTAAGGGTTAGCGTAAAGTGCAATTAACGCAATTACTAGTGCATAGATAACTTGTGCTTCGATCATTGCAAGAGCGATGAACATTGTAGTCATAAGTTTAGCACCTAAACCTGGGTTACGAGCTGTACCGGCAATAGTTGCAGCAGCAGTATGACCCATACCGATTGCTCCACCAAGTGCAGCAAGACCAAGACCAAGACCAGCAGCGATCATTGAGTATGCTTTAAGAGTTTGGTTAGCAACTTCACCCTCACCAGCAAATGCAGCAGCAGCGAATGCTACCATTAAAAAAAGAATTTTTTTCATAAATATTTCCTTGAAATAATTACAACTCGTTCGGATAGCGTAACCTCACTTTTAATCGTGAAGCAACCTAAACATAAATGCCTAGATTTCCCTACTAGAAATTGATATGCGAATTATAGACAAACTCTGCTTAACTCTTCTTTATGCACGCCCTAAAGAGATCTTGTTACCTTTAAACTCCAAGATCTCGACACGAATCTTTTCACCTTCACTCAAAACATCGGAGACCTTCTCAACTCTTTGATCAGATATTTTAGAGATATGTAAAAGCCCGTCAGTACCGCCTGGAAGTTCTATGAATGCACCAAAATCAACGATTTTCTTCACCGTGCCTTCACACACATCTCCCACTTTATACTCTATCTTTTTTGCTTTTGGAGCGTTGACTATCTTTTCTATGTGTTCTCTTGCTCCAGCAACACCGGATTTATTTTTTCCGGTAATTTTTACTTTACCATCTTTTTTATCTATATCGATAGCAACTTCAAACTTTTCGATAATCTCGCGGATCGTTTTACCTGCTTGACCGATGATCTCACCAATAAAGCCCGGATCAATATGGAAAAAGTCGGTACTTGGAAGCACACCGTCATTAAACTGTATCTCTTTTTCTGCTTCTTCCATGATATCTATAATATGAGTTCTTCCCTCTTTTGCTTGAAAAAGTGCTTCTTTTAAAATATTCAGGCTTATACCGCCAAGTTTGATATCCATCTGCATTGCAGTGATCCCATCTTTTGAACCTGTTACTTTAAAGTCCATATCACCATCATGATCTTCAAGTCCCATAATATCTGAAAGGATTGCATAGTTTTCACCCTCACTCACCATGCCCATAGCAATACCTGCAATGGTGTTCGTTGTCTCTATGTCAGCAGCACGAAGCGCCATATAACCGCCACACACCGTCGCCATAGATGAAGAGCCGTTTGACTCAAGGATCTCAGAAACCAAACGTAGAGTTTGACCATCAAGCTCCACAACAGGTTCTAATGCACGCTTAGCAAGGTTTCCATGGCCGAGTTCTCTTCTTTTTGTTCCCATAATTGGTGATGCCTCACCCACAGAGAAACCTGGAAAATTATAATGCACCATAAAATTTTCATTTTGAGTTCCCTCATCAGTGAGGTTTTCAAACATTTGTGCATCTTTTGGCCCGCCAAGTGTTAGCACAACAAGAGCCTGTGTCTGTCCGCGAGTAAAAAGACATGAAGCATGTGCACGTGGAAGTACGTTTGTGCTGATAGTGATCGGTCTGACTTCATTGAGTGCTCTGCCGTCTGCACGCACTTTTTCATTGAGTATTTGAGTACGAACCTGCTCTTTTTTTACCTTCTCAATCGCATCTTTAAGCTCAACTTCATCCCACTCCTCTTTGCTAAGGAGTATTTTTTTTCTGAGCTGTCTTAAAGCTGTAGAGCGCTCTGACTTTGCCATTTGATTCATCGCATCTTTAATATCATCAAAATGGTTCTCTTTGACATAGCTGATCATCTCATCATTGAGCGTATGTGCTTTATACGCCAGATCAAGTTCCTCTTTTTTAAACTCGGCAAACTCCGCTTCATACTTGGAATTACACTCAAAAAGAACTTTTTGTGTTTTCTCAAGCACTTTGATAAGTTCCTCTTCACTCACAGCATTGTCATTATATGTAGTGATAGTGTTGGCACTTAAGGTTGGATCGACCATAGGATCAAGCATATAAGCATCTTCAAGTTCAATATCTTTACTTCCAAGAGAGCGCATCTCGATCATCAAGATATCATCTTTTGTTCCTGAGAGATACAGATCAAGTGTAGATTCTTTGAGCTGTGAATTTGTCGGATTTAAAACCAGTTCACCATCTATTTTGGCGGCACGAACAGCAGACAC
>JALUKO010000092.1 GCA_027056525.1 Helicobacteraceae bacterium
GTAATCCTCTTGTCTCTTATAGCGTCCCCACCAATAAGAAAAAAAAGTTATAACGAAGATCAGTGCAAAAAAGATAATAATAGAAAAAAGAGGATCACGAAATTCAATAAAGAAGGTATTCATTGAGTGCTATCCATAAACAACAATGCCATAATCGTTCTTAAGATTATAAAAGGTGGCATTTGCATCAAACTCAAGATCTTTTATACGTCCAAGCTGTACTATGGAGTTTTTTCCAACCTTGATACCAAACTCCGTAAAAAATTTTTTGATATTGACAAATTTTATATCTTCTACGTATTTGTACTCAAACTCTTTGTAAAGTTTCATCTTTTCATAGGAAAATATATGTTCGTTGACATGAAGTCTGTCAGAAGCGTACTTGATCGGCAAATGACCGGAGAGGTCTGTCAAAACAGGTTCGATATAATCATACTTTTTTGGAAGTGTGTGTTTTTGCACAAAAATATACTTGTTGTTAAGTTTCAGGTTGGGAGTATCCCTCCAATATTTATACAGAGGGTTAGAGACTCCCAATTTCGAGGAGACCTCACGCCAGAGCCAATAAGAATTTAACGTACTTGGAAGATGTGACATTCTCTGCTAGCCCCCTTTTTAGATAAATTATATAATTTTTTTTTGACACTGCCCTTAAAATCACTTCTTTAGAGCACTTTGTTTACACTTAAAAAGTGGCAGTGACCGCCTTTGTTACTATAAATCCTCCAACCACAAGCCATACAAACATACTTCCGGCTGTATAAAGTGGTGCAAGACCAAGACCTTTGAACTTTGCAAAGATCGTTCCCATACCAAGAGCAGTCATAGCCATTGTAAGCAAAAATGTATCTATTTCATTGATCACAGAGACTATATTATGTGGTACAAGATCAAGAGAATTAAACCCTGCCATACCTATAAAATAGACTGCAAACCAAGGGATGGTCAGTGTTAAACCGCCTGCCTCCCCACCGGCTTTTTTTGCTTGCATAGAAAGGTAAAGACCAAGAATGATAAGCATAGGAGCTATCATAATAACACGGGTCATTTTCACAATGACCGCAGAGTTTGCCATAACCTCAGGAGCACCGACAACAGATGCCGGAACCGCTACAACCTGTGCTACTTCATGAATAGTACCTCCTACATAAATACCAAACTGCTCAGGAGTCATATGCAAAAATCCTGTTGCAGGCTCTATGATAGAAGCATATAAAACAGGATATAAAAACATAGAGATGGTACCAAAGAGAACAACCATACTTACCGCTACCGCTGTTTTATGCCCCTCAGCTTTAAGTACAGGCTCTGTTGCCAAAACTGCTGCCGCACCACAAACAGACGCACCCGATGCGGTGAGCATAGAGGTATCTCTGTCCATTTTAAAAAACTTTATTCCCAAATATGTTCCAAGCAAAAATGTTGTTGAAAGCATGATAAGTGAGACCATAAAGCCACTCATTCCCACTTCCATAATCTGCTGAAATGTTATACGAAAACCGTAAAACACAATAGCAAAACGCAGAATTTTCTTTCCTGAGAAAGTAATACCGCTACCCCATGCACTTGGAACATGATTATGTAGGGTATTTGCATAAAAAATACCCATAACAATACCGATAACTAGGGGGGAGATACCTAAATTTTTTATAAAGCTTATTTGAGAGATCATCGTTGCAGCTGCAGCAAAAATAGCTACAAAAATAATCCCACTTATTGTCCCTTGTCGATTTTGTGCTGAAAATGGCATCTATATCCTTTTACATTGAATAGCTAATTATATCAAAATAGTATCACTTTACTTCTATTTTGAGCTCATTTTTTACTAATTTTTCATTTTCTTCATCAGAAACACCAACTTTTAGAAGCTTAATTCTTGTGGGTTCTATGTTTTTTGCATTGATCAAATAGTTTTGAATTGCTTGTGAGCGTTGTTGTGCCAAACCTTCAAGTTCCTCTTTTGAGATAGGTTGTATCTTAGTGCATTCCTTCATAAGTGCACTTTTGTAAGCTCTTTGAAGTGTCTCATCTTTATATTTTTGACTCAACTCTTTTTGTATTGTAAGAGGTTTATCATCTTGTTTTGCGTCATAATAAATTTTCTCCAATAACGCCACACTCATTGTACTCTGATAATTTTTTGCATCTTTAGCTCCACTGAGTGCTATCACTTTTTTCATCAGTTTTTCTTTTTGTAACGCTTTTGTGTCGCTCAGTGTATCATAACGTCCACCCACGCCTAAAGCAATCTTTGGTCTTTTGAAAAGCATTTTAGCAATAGAGTCAAGCTTTTCCCGCTCAGGAGGAAGGATGGTTTTATCCCCTGGTTCAAACTCGGCATACTCAAGATTTGCTCCATCGATACCCATCATGGAAGCCAAAAACCTAAAGGGAGAGCTCACTGCTTTAACAACCAAATTTCCAAGTGTCTTCCAAACAAGAGCACCATACTTAAAGTCCGGTTCATCAACATTGCCTTTGACCGGCATATCAATATCAATCACCCCTTCACTGTCTTCTAAAAGTGCGATAACAAAGCCTAAAGGAAGCTTGGTAATATTCTCATCCTCTATCTCATCACCGAGCTTAATATTTTTAATGATTATGCTGTTTTCACCCAGAAGTTCCGAGTCAAGTATCTTATAGCCAAGATCAAGATAAAGCTTTCCTTTATCTATTTTATAGCCGGCAAAACTTGCACTGTAACCACTGAAGGCGTTTAAGTTTAAGTTTTTAAAATTAAAGTTTATATCTGTGTACTCTTTAGGATTGGAGGCATTGAGTGAACCTTTGAGTTTTGTCGAACCATACTGATCGACCACCCCGTCTATCTCTACATAGCTGGTCTCACCCGGTATGGTAGAGATCGCATAGACTGCACCGTTTAGATCATGGATATCTGTTTTAAACGTAAGCGGCAAAGAGAGATCTGCAAACTGGGCACTTCCGTTGTGTACATTAAGTTTCATAATCTTTGCAGGAAATACCTCTTTGGGTTCTCCCTCTTCAATGTCTTTGTTTGCCTCTTGTGTCGTTTTCGTTTGTTTCATCAATGAAGCAAAGTTCAACTGTTTATCTTTATATACAATGGCATTGACATAAAATGAATCAAGATCAACCTCATTTATAAAGAGTTTATTTGGAAAAAGCTCTAAAGTAAAAGGAGTAAGGGCAAGCTTAGAAAAAGAGAGCAAAGAGGTGTTGTCTCTCGTGTCATTTAAAAAGAGCTCTTGAATATTCATAGAGCCATTCACAAGCAGATCAGGCTTATGTTGTGATGGCATATACTTTATCTTGTTTTTCATATTAAGATAGCCATCAGCAACATTGACATATGCCATCTTTTCTACGTAAGGGCTCAGTGTTTTTAGAGAGAGATGTTGCAAATTCAGCTCCCCTTTGTACTTCAGAGGTGTGTGTCTCACTTTTCCCTTGGAAGTCAAAATCCCATCGCCGTTTACTCGTAAACTTGTGTCATATCTCAGCCAGGTGTTGCTACTTGAGTTTATATCATACGCATTTATATTAAACTTCTCAATCTTATGAGTAAGTGGCTGGAGGAGTGTTTTATCTGTAAATTGTATGCCGCTCTCACTAAGAGCAAACTGTTGTAAAAATATTGTGTAAGCTTGCTCTTGCTCTGTTTTTTGTTGCTTTGGTGTGCTTTGTGCTGCTTCTTTGGCTTTGGCAACGATCAAGTTCTCTACATTGAGCGTGGTGTCTTTGCCCTTAGTGATGGCAACATCTAGTTGATCCAACAAGATCTTGTGAATCTCTATATTTTTAGTTTGTGTATCAAGATCTATTCCCGAAACATTAAAAGTGTGAAAACTCAGAAGATCACTCTGTGTATCTCGCTGTTTTACAACAAAATCCTTAACTTCAAAGTTCGCCCCCATCACTTTACTCACTAGCATTTGCTCTTTTTCCTGCATACTTACATTGGCATCAAAACCAATAACTGCATTCTCTAAAAGAACATTATAAGTGCTTAGGTTGGCTCTTGCTATCTCATCCACATAAGGGTTATAGTGCACAACATCAAACCCCATACACTCCACAGAGGATCTAAGATCTAGTACATGATGCTTGATACTCCCATGCAAATCACAAAGAAAACCTTCATTGATCTTTGTATGAAGCTGATAGGAAAAAGGCTCATCTCCGGCAAGGCTTAGGTGCTGCATATACAAATTTAATTCATCAATTTTTGTATCGACCTCAGGGCTAATCCCCTTATCATAAAAATCTACCTGTATATTCTCTAGCGCGATATCATCGACAAGCACTTTCCATGGATGTGAGCTATCGCTCTTAGAAGCTTGCTTTTGTTGTGTTTGCTCACTTTGTTGTACACTCTCTTTGCTTTGCAGATACTCCACCCAGTCTATCGTGTGATTGGTATCTCTTTGTACTTTCACAGATAAGGTATCCAAAGCGATTGTACCTATATGAACATCTTGAAGCATCGGCATGATTGTTGTGTTGCAGAGATAAAAACTTTTAAGATTTAGGATATCTTTGTACTTATCTTTTGGCTTAATTCTGAGTTTTTCCAAATAGAGCGTAAGATTTTCTATTTTTGTAGCATTGAGCTCATCCATATTAAAACTATAGTCCGTATACAAAGAGAGCTTTCCATCAGCTATCTCAAGTTTTAAAGAATCTTGCAAATATCTCCATTGTGTGTAAAGTTTACTCGCTTCAAAATTCAGGCTACCCTCCATCTTAAGTGGAGCGACCCCTGTGATCCTACTTTTAAGATCTACAAAGCCGCCATCACCCAAAGCTGAATACAACCTCAAAGAGCTATCGCTACTGTTAAAATCATCTGTATCAATATTTTGAAGCTCAAACCCTATACGATCAAATGAAAAATCAAACTTGCTTTTATGGGTATAGTCTTCATACCTAAGCACCCCATCTACCACAGCAACCCTGTCTAAAATGATCCGTGGAAGTTTTGAGGGTTGTGTCTTTTGCGTATCTGCTGAAGTGTTGTTCTCTTTGAGGATTTGAGTAAAGTTAAGTGTTTTGTCTTTATTGTAGATCAGTGATATTTTTGGCTCTTGTAAAACAAAGCTTTTTACATGGATAGCTGAGCGTAAAAGGGAAAGCACTTCAAGATTAAGTGTTAAAGATTGTACAGACAACAGGTGCTGTTTCTCGCTTAAATGCAGATCAATTCCAGACACTTTAAGTCCAAAAGTAAAGGGGTTAAAATATATATTTTCTATGCTGATGTTTGCTTTTGTTTGCTCAGAAACTCCACTGACAATCTGAGACTTTAATATATACGGAACTATAAAAAAGCCAAATACAGCGTACAGCAACACTATATACAATATGATTTTTTGAATTTTTTTTGACAAGGTGAACTCCACAGTGCTTATTGTGTAAGTTTACACTATTGTCTTTTAAAAGAGGGTTAGATTTTTTTTACCTGCAAATCCGGCATATACCGGATTTATAAACTATTTTGCGTTTTTAATGATATCTGCTCTTGGGAAAGTAAATGTTGATTTTCTAAAAACAACAATTGTATCTTCATGGTCTAAAGCATAGGCGCGAATAGTGATCGGAATAATTGTATCATGTCTGTTGTCATTTGCCAGCATATCATATGTTCTAAGCACTACAATCTTTTTCTTTTTAATTCCAGGTACGGCCGTAAACGCTCTGGAAGGTTTTGCGATCTCAATCGTTCCGTTTATATCTTTTGGCAAGATAACTTCAAAATAATACTTATGCTTTTGACTTTCAGTATTTTGAAGTAAGAACTCATACGCATTATCCACGCGAACTCTTCCGTCTGGCATCTTCTTCACAGCATATAAACGGTTTTCTTTGTTGATATTTAAAAGCATATGCTCTTTTGTACTTCCCATCATTCCTAAAATAACCGCAAGACCGACAAGCAGAGCAATATATGCGAGAACTTTAGGGCGGAAATATCTTGTTTTTCCTTTTTGGTCTATGATCTCATAATCACTTGACCAAGTCACAAGCGAAGGCTTACCGAGTTTTCCCATAACCGTTGTACAGGCATCAACACATTCCAAACAGTTGATACACTCAAGCTGAAGCCCCTTACGAATATCGATATGGGTCGGACATACAGTCACACAAGACTCACATGCTGTACACTCGGCATTTGGCTCAACTGCTTGCAGGTCTTTTTGTTTTGTGAACTGCTTATGTTTGTGCTCATCATAGATATGTCCCCCTCTATGTGGGTTATACAGAGCCATAACAGTGTGTTCATCATACAAAACAGACTGTACTCTTGAATATGGACACACATATATACAGAAGTTCTCCTGTAAAAAAACGATATCGTATATCAAAAACGCTGCAATTCCGATAACAGAGCCTATGAGTGTCCAGTGTTCAGTCGGATTTGACAAATACGCAAAGAAATCTTCAGGTGGAACAAAGTACCATAAAAAGTCAGCAGCTGCAATGAGTGCCAAAACAGTCCATAAAAGGATAGCAATAGCTTTTTTCACCTTATTTTCAGGCTTGCTCATATCAGGCTCTTGCTGTTTATTTTTAATGCGTTTACGAAGTTTTAAAAGCTTTGTCTCAATAAGATCACGATAGATGACACGAAATGTTGTTTGGGGGCATACCCATCCACAAAATACACGCCCACCCATAACCGTCATACCAAAAATACCTAAGAACATAATCATCAGTAAAAATGGCATCAAGTAGAGTTCTTGCATATCAAACTGCACAAAAGCAAGATGAAGTTTAAGCTTATCAAAACTTAAAAGGAAAAAATGATTTCCATTAACCGTAATCCACGGTAAGACCAATGCAACTACTGTGACAAATGCATATAAGTAATAGCGTTTAACTCTCCATGGAGTTGGGATCTTAATCCCCTTTTTTTTCTCTGCACTCATTAATTTTTCTCTCCCGTTATATTTTTGTTATTCTGGACATGTAATTTTGTCAATTACATCTTTTTGCGTATTTTTTGGCAGTTCCGGCAATAATGAACTGTGTGCGACTTGTTTAAGTTCTCTTGATTCTATATAATCTTTCAAAGAACTTCTGCTCACATTCAAAAGTCTAGCCATCTCACTCACACTTTTTTTCTCTTTTATATATGCGATGATCTCATTGATATACTTATCAAATTTGGAGTTTGATCTACTTCCTTTGGGTCTGCCGACAACTTTTTTTGATTCATTCTGTATAGTTTGACGAAACTGATCGATCAAACTCAAAACTAACATCACATTACTCTGAGGAGATACTGTAATAGATTGTTTTATAAAATGAACAGTATACTCATTTTTCAATAAACAACTAATCATTTGAATAATATCTTCCATATCAGTACTCAATACCCAGACATCTGAAATCAGAAGCGTACTTCCGATATGTTGACGAAAATATTCCGCAACATCAGGTCTTTGTGCTAAACGTTTGTTTTGTGAAGTTTGATCGATAAATTCATCATCTATTTGCAGGTTGTTTGACAATGCATATGCATTGATCAGCTGAAGCTGTTCATGTATAGCATCAAATTGTTTATCTGGACGTATATAAGCAAGTACCATAATAACGACTAAACCTCTCTCTTATATGAATTTCATCGTCATTATACTATTTACTGACGACATAAGTCAAGTATTTCTTGCTTTATTTCGTCAAAATTAATATAAATTATAATTTTTATAATACAATGCATAAACTATTATGCATTGTATTTGTATCTACTACCACCCAATACTTAACTTGGCCATATATCTTCTATCCGGGATATCGACACTGCCTGTACCCACTTGTTCCTGGTAGGTTGCAAAGTTCAGTTTGAGCAGTGTAAGTTCCAAATCGATCCCCGCCGTATAAGCACCCTGGTACAATCCTCCACTTATAGCAGTTGAGAAGTATGTAGAATCAATAAGTCCGACATTTACACCCAGGCGTAGTCTTTTTGCAAAATCGGACTCACTGTAGTCTGTGTACTTGACAACATTGCCCTCATCATTATAGTCATATAGACGTACTTTATTCGCTGCAAACAAATCAACATAATCAACAGCGATCACAAGCTTGTCAACATAATCAACATCGGGAGAGATCGATGCTCCGATATTTACAGTCATCGGTTGTCCACCGTAATTATCATCCATATCCATAGGTCCAATGTTTAAAACACTCAGACCTATTGCAGGATTCCAAGAGCTCTCTTGCAACGGGTAGTATTTTACACCGATATCCATCCCCATACCTGAAGATGTTTTTTCATACTTATCTTGTAGCTGCTCTCCTATATCGTCACCATTGGTCAACTCACTTACACCCAAGGCACCTTCGTAAGATGTTTGTTGGATATATTTTAAACCAAAACCAACATCCAAACGACCTATTTTTGTATGGTATGGTTTAGCAAAACCTAAAACAACTCCACCATATGCACGTGATGATGTCTCTAAAAGACCACCATTGGAACTACCGTTGGCATGTGTTACATAGTTTATATCTGCCGCAGCCAAAATACCTACACTCCATGCAAACGCATCTGAATTTTTAGATAGCGCACTGTAATTGTCTACACCTATGTGAAAATAATCCCCTGCATACTCTTGAAGTACGCCAACCACTTCCGCATCATCACCACTGTCTGAAGCAGTGTTGATATCATCAACAAAAGTTTGCGTTTTCTCACTTGAAGAGACGCCAATACCCAACAGATCAACAACAAATCCATGCTCTTTTTTTATACTCGCAAGACCGGCGGGATTTGAAAAAACAGAGGTTGAGTAGCCGCCAACTGCAACATTTGCACCTCCCATCGCCATGATTCGAGGATCTTTGTAAAGATAGGCATGCTCACCATACATTGCCATGAGCGAAGTTGTTGCACCAAGAAGTGCCAAAGATATAATTTTTTTTGTTTTTGTATTCATCGTCTGCACTCCTGTTAGTTTTGTGTATTGATATAGTTGATGATATCATCCATAGTGATTGTTTCATTTGCATCTTGATTGATCTCTGATTTAAAATTATCAATATCACTCGCCAAATCACTGCTTGTACCACCTACACCTGCAACAACAGCATCAAAACCACCATTAAGGATATCTACTAAAAGTGCTTCCGTAGTAAGATTTTGATCTCCCGTTTCATCAACCGGGCACACATAATAACCTAATGTTTTCGTGTCAAAAGTCATAGTGGTATTTCTATCTGCAAAGCTATCAAGAGGACAGTAGCCGTTTGCGATAACAGTAGAACCCGGAGTAAATGTTGTTTTTAAATAATCAAACGATTTACCGTTTACTGTCATAGAAAATGTTGTATATGTGCTGTTACTCTCAACAAAAGTCACATCTGAGTCAGCCCCTTTTGTGCACTCTACAGGAATAGTGCCATCATAAGCATACTGCATCGCACATGTTGAGGCCGTTAGCTCATCATCACTTGTACTATCTGCCAAACTCGCCACATCTCCAAGATAACCAAGGGTAACTGTAGCTCGCATACTCTCTGAGAGTCCTGTATATAAACATATATCTCTTTGAGAATCAGTTAAGGTTGCATTGGTATCACTACAGGCATCACCAACAACTTTTTTATAAGCATCACTTGATTTTCCAAGATATTCCAATGACTTAGGATTACTTGCCGTTTTTTCATCAACACTGTTGGCAAAACTTGCAAAAGCATCACTATTGTTATTATCATTACTATCTGCGATAATCGTTATAAGGTCAGAAAGGCTCAAGCCTGCTGCTCCCATATATGCGGAACCTAAAGCTATATACTCACTTTGTGTATCTGCACTACCTTCCAATCTTGCGATCACACCCAAGTAATCACCATCATCGAGCATCTGCTGTATTTCCAGCTGAGATTCAGCATCACTCTCTCCACATCCGCTAAAGATCAAACCTGCACATACAAACGATGTTGCCAATATTCTTTTTATCATACATTCCCCTTTATCATATTTTTATCACTAAATAATTATACCATAAAATTTTTATCTATGCTCTTCAAGCATGTTATCTAAAATGCTAAAGAGCTCTTTTGAACTTTTTTCTGTTCTCTCAAAAAGCTTAATGATCTCATCGGCATTCTCTATCTCCCCGCCATTGACAAGTTGTGGAACTTCCCTCATGCTTTCATGAACCTCTTTATGAGGTCTGTCAATTTGTTTATATGCCGAGGTTGATGCAAACACTGCTTTACCTTCATCGCTGTACCATTTGCCAAATCTACACTCAGTAGATGCCAAGAAGTGCTGATCCCTTTTATTTTTAAAGACCGTTTCGTAACCTGAAAGTTTGTACACAATATGGTCAATTTTAGCAAGATTAACAAAAAGTTCATGTGATATGTTTATGTTTGAATTCTGGATCTCATGAGAACTCTCCACAAGCGCATAAAGGTTACTGTTGAATTCATCAAGTTTTTCTAATGATGTTGTAACCTCTGCCCCCATCTGCTCAGAAAACTCCTGCATAGCAGAGGAGTTTTGTCTAAGTAGGTTTATGTTAACCTCAACCTCACTCGTTGCCTTTTGCGTACGCTCTGCCAATTTTCTCACCTCATCGGCCACAACGGCAAAACCGCGTCCATGTTCCCCTGCACGTGCTGCTTCTATCGCAGCATTGAGTGCAAGCAGATTCGTCTGATCTGAAATATCCTTAATCAATGCGATAACATTCGTAATTTCATTAACACTACTGTTAAGCTGTTGTGAATTCTCTTGACTTCCAGCCATATGTTGAGAAATACTTTCCAAAGAATTCCCCATGGCTGCTGTTGATTGTTGTACATCATTCACGACCTCTTCCGTGTGAGAACTTTTCTCATTAATCGTATTGAGTGCTTCCATATTGTTGGAGATACCCTTTTGCACATCGCTAAGACCCTCTGATGCACCATCTGTAAGTAAAGCCGTCAAAGCAAGTGTCAACCTGTTTTTCTCCAACTGTTCAGCACTCTCTTGAGCATGTTTTTTTGATTCTTCTGAAGCATTGTTTGCTTGTACTATCGCTTCATAAGCTGCTTCAATGGTATGATTTGCCGCACTTTGAATAGATGCTATCTCATCATTGCCGCTTACGCTTATGCGCTTTGAGAAATCTTTTGAGGCAACAATATCATCAAGCTCCTCTTTAAATAAAGAGATTCTTTGTGTTAAATTGCGAGAAACTATATAACCAAAAAATATAACAAAAATCATCACAAGCAAATTTACTGAAATACTCACTATCATATTTCTTTTTGCTGTGCTCTCTAGGTTAATGATCAAGTCTAAAATAGAACCTGATAAGTGTTCTTCCACTTTTTTAAGCAGATTTATCTTTTGTGTTATGGTCTCAAACCAGTAAGAAGCATCGATTCCAAAGCCACCGTTTACTCGATCGAGTGCAATTTGTCTCATTCTTGCTACCTCTTCAACCGGCTTGCCCACTAGGGTGTTTTTATAAAATGCTGCATTTTGCGGCGTCGCTAAAAATAAAAATCTACCCATATAAGTATCTTGCTCAACCATCAGTTTAATGAATTTGGCATAAAATCCCGGAGGAAAAGTATCTTTGGCAAAGGTTCCTGTCATAACAGCTCTCTCTATCCCCGCTCTCTCTTTTGAGTACAAAAAATTAACAAAAGCATTTAAAGCAGTGCTCATTTTTTGATCAGAACTCATTTTGGCTATATATGCCACGGTATCTAAAAATGCTCCATTAAGCGGTGTATAATAACCTACGGTTTGAGGAACATTATATTCTAGAGAACTTACTTTGACCCTTACGCTACTGAGCTTTGAGAGTCTTTGCATAGCATCTTGCATCTGCTCACCCATAGATTTTGGGTACTTGCTAAAATCTACAGTTTTATAAAACGCCTCCATCTCTGCTCTTGTTTTGTCTGTATCTTTTCTAATTTCCAAAAGTGTTTCAGCAAACTTTTTACCCTTTGAACCGACAAAACCGGCTGACGCACCTCTCTCTTTTTGTGTATTGTGGATCATAGCACCAATTTTCGTAGCTAAAATCGTAACCTCTTGTATATTTCTCAGTTCATGTGTTTTTTTGTAATTGTCATAGCTTATCATACTTACCAAAATAAATATCACAACCATAGGTATAAATACCATCAATGCCATCTTTATCTTTATGGACATATTATCTAACATGAGTTTCCTCCCTCCTACAAATAACCTTATCTAATAAAAGTTTTCTTTTCAAATTGTATCATAAAGATATCAAATTTTAAATTTTACCTATGTGTTTCTGAAACTAAAAATTGCTAAACAAATAAAAAGCGTTTCTTATGCTCCTTTTCGTTAAAATCCATCATATTTATTTCACATAAAAGATTTTCTATATGACAACACAAGAGTACATCTTAGAAACCATCAAAAAACGCCCTCTTATCATTGATGGGGCTATGGGAACACAACTGCAACAACGTGATGATAAGATTCCAGAAGAAGCATGGGAGGGGAACGAAGGGTGCAATGAGTTACTAAACGTAACAGCACCTGATGTTTTAAGTGAGATTTTTCACGCTTATCTCAAATCTGGAGCCGATTTTATAACAACAAACACTTTTGGTTCCTTTTCTTGGGTGCTCGATGAGTATCAAATCGGTCATCGTGCATATGAACTCACCCGTGCCGGTGCGGAGTTGGTAAAACAAGCGTGTGAAAAGTTTTCAACACCGCAGCAGCCACGTTTTGTTTTAGGTTCAGTAGGTCCGGGAACAAAACTGCCCTCACTTGGACATATCAGTTATGATGAAATGTTTGAAGGTTACACCCAGTTTTGTGAAGCCCTTATCGATGGCGGGGTAGATATTTTCCTACTTGAGACCTGCCAAGATCCCCTCCAAATCAAAGCAGCACTCCATGCCTGTGAGGAAGCGAACAAACGAAAAGGAGTACACATTCCTATTATGGTCTCTGTTACCATAGAACTTAGCGGAACTATGCTCATAGGAACAGATGCTGCGACCATTACTACCATACTTGAGCCTTTTGATATCTTGAGCCTTGGATTTAACTGTGGGACAGGACCTGAGCAGGTACTCAAACATGTAAAAACATTGAGCCAACTATGGCACAAACCCATAAGCATCCATGCAAATGCGGGACTTCCACAAAACCGTGGTGGCTACACTTATTATCCAATGGGACCCGATGAGTTCACACAAAAGCAACGTGAGTTTTTAAACTATGACGGTGTCAGTTTTCTTGGTGGATGTTGCGGTACAACGCCTCAACATATCCGCGCACTCGTTGATAGCACACATAACATAACACCAAAACCCCCTTCTGGAAGTGTAGAGAACTCTCTTGCTTCACTTTTTTCAACAGTGCCCCTTATGCAAGAGCCGGCTCCACTTCTTATGGGCGAGAGAAGCAATGCTACAGGTTCTAAAGCATTTCGTGAACTGCTTTTGGCAGAAGATTATGAGGGGACCCTCTCAGTTGCACAACAGCAGGTTCGAGCAGGTGCCCATGTTATAGATGTCAATGTCGGCTTTGCCGGACGTGATGAGACCAAAGATATGAACGCAGTCATGGGGATGTACAACCAAAAAATCTCTATACCGCTTATGCCTGATTCCACACAGGTCAAAGGGCTTGAAACCGCACTTAAAAATATTGGCGGTCGCCCCATACTCAACTCTGTAAATCTTGAAGACGGTGAAGAAAAATTTGACGAGGTGTGTGCACTTGCTAAAAAATTTGGAACCGCATTGGTATGTCTTACTATCGATGAAGTTGGT
>JALUKO010000093.1 GCA_027056525.1 Helicobacteraceae bacterium
TTCAAAAATTGACATACCAATCAAACCTTCAATATGGGATGATTGGATATTTTGTATGATATCATTTAAATTTATACGATTCTCAGGAGTTCTCTCCAGAAGTGTAAAAAGGGAAAAATCCGCAATCCTTTCTATGGTGGTGATACTGACTTCAAAAGCTTTCTTTTGGGCATAGTTTTTCATCATAGGAATAGTAAAAAGATTTTGTATGAAAATTGTCATAAGGATAGAAAGGATAAGAAAGCCAATGAGTTTGAGTTTAATCCCACCATTATGAATGAATGATTTTAGTTGTTTAGTCAATTATCTGTCCAAAATTTATTGCAATAAATTTTTATTATTGTATTTTATCACAATATTAGTTAGTGCTTTGTTAGCTTCTTAAAGTTTGTTTGTATCATCTGTGATAAAATACAATCATTAGGAGTCGTTTTGTATGATGTAGTAATAATTGGAGCCGGTATTAACGGTTCTGCGATGGCGTATGAGCTTACGCAAAAGGGTAAGAAGGTTGCTTTGTTTGATATGGCAGGTATTGCTAGTGGCGGTAGTGGTGCGGCAGGTGCTTTTATCTCCCCTAAGTTTTCTAAAGAGGGTGAGTTAAAAGAGTTGATCCATGATGCATTTGTTTACAGCATGAAGTTTTATGAGAGCCATTTCGCTCATCTTCTAAAAAAGTCCCCACTTCTACATATAGCAAAAGATGAAAAAGATTCACAAACTCTTAAATATTACAAACTGCATACTGATTTACAACTCAAATCACTCCCTGCAAAGTTTCAAAAAAATTTACAAAATCAGGCACTTGAGCAAGAATCTGTATTTTTAGAAGCTGGAGTGGTTCATGCAAAGTTAATGTGTGAAGCCCTATCCAAAAGTACCACATTTTTCCAACAGGAGGTGAAAAGTTTAGTCTATGCCGATGGTAGTTGGATCATTAATGAATCCTACACGGCAAAAGATGTCGTGTTGGCGACAGGTGCGTATAAGACACTGCTTCATGAACCCTACATAGAGCTTCGTGGTGTTTGGGGTCACCGCATAGATATAAAAACATCAACACATAACCGCTTCTCGATTCATCAGTTTGTTTCTGTCTCACCGGAGATCGACGGAGTAACTGCTATTGGAGCTACACATAATGTTCACTACCATCCTCAAAAAAATAAAGAACCTTACAACATAGAATCGGGCAGGGCAGAGTTGCTTCAAAAAGCACTCAAGAGCATGAAGTTAGAAGATATTGAGGTTATCAAAGACTATACAGGATTACGTTCAGGTTCATTTGATTATATGCCTTTGATCGGTCAGGTGGTGATGAGTCAAGAAACTTTAGCATGTTGTAAGAAAAAAGTGAGAGTGAAGAGGCCGGATTATGCAAATTTTTTATATTATCCAAACCTTTATATGATCAACGGGAATGGAGGATACGGCTTTGTACTGGCACCTTATCTTGCAAAGATGTTAAGTGAAAAGATCGTAAGTGACAAAGAGATAAACCCGAGGTTGAGCCCTGCAAGGTTTTTTGCAAGGTGGGCAAAAAAGTTAACTTAATTTTTGTATGGTTGGTGGGTTGGTTCTAAAGGCATTTTTAAATGCATTGGCACGTTTGTCTTTTGCTTTGCCTGTTGCTGTTGGAGATAAAAAGTATGCAACCTCAAGGCACTCTTGGGGGTCGTAGTTGTTATCATGTAAAAATGCAACCTCTTTACCAAGTTTTTGTACCTGTGTTGCTATATCTCTAGCGTAAGCGATGATCGCTTTGTGATGTCTGTCAAACTTATGTCCAAAAGCAAGAAAAACAAACTTGCCATTAAGGCGAATATTTGCAACATCTTGATAATTTAGATATTTGTCATAACGTGTAAGTTGTGAACTTGTATATCTGTCAAGATCTGCATCAAACTCTTCAAGAATTGGTGTTGGCTCTATGTTGGCTTTGTTAAGGTTAAAAAGGTATTTGATCTCTACAAGCTTACCTCTGTATGGATCTTTAAGAGAGGAAGAGAAAAGATTGCAGTATGTATCCATATTGAGTTCATGGAATTGTTCATTAAACTCAAAACCCTGCTCGGCGAGTTGAGAGTTGGTGTCATATCCTACAGGTGCTATGGTAGGGTTGTACAAAAAGATAGTGCCCGCTACTGTTTTACGTTTTCTTTTTAAAAGCTCTTCTAAGTCTTTTGTATTGATAGTTTCATTATCAAGAGGGATATAAATGTATTGTTGTGTCAGATATTCGAGATCAATATTGGTAGAAAATTTTCCAAATGTTTGCATAGTGTATGTTAGCCTAAATATTTTGATATGCAATTATAGCCAAATTCATGCGTAAATATAGATAATGTTATAATCAAAAGAATTTTCAGCAAGGTAGAGATAATGGTTTTTGTATATATTGCTTTTGTTGTTGTCACATTGGCTATAGTGCTATTTGCATTGTACCAATGGCAACATTTTATGATATTTTCACCCACTTATTTTCGAGAAGATGAACTTGATGATGATTTTGAATATGTAAGTATCACTACTGATGATGGGGTTGAGCTTGAAGGTGTTGTCTATGAACCAAAAGAGCTTTATAGAAAACTAGCCACTATAGAAGCAACGCTCTTGTTTTTTGGTGGACGTTCACACGACAGTGTGGGGCTTATCAAAAGACTCTCTTCACGTTTTACACATACAAGGATCATCACATTCAACTACCGCTCTTATGGAAAAAGTAAAGGTTTTGTTAATGAAAAGAATGTTTACAAAGATGGTCTGAAAATTGCACAAATGGTTCAAAAACATTATGGTGATTTTTATATTCTTGGTTTTTCCATAGGCTCTAGTGTGGCAGCTTATGTTGCAAGTAAAGTAAAAGTCAAAGGAGTGTTTCTTGTTGGTGCATTTGACTCCATTGCATTACTCACAAAATCCAAATATGGAAAAAATCTTTCATGGCTTCTTCGGTATAGATTTGACAACACAAAGTTTGTGCAAAATATAGATGCAAAAACATATCTCTTTGTCAGTAAAGATGATGAGATCACCTATATAGAAAATGGAAGAAACTTAAAAAAACATGTAAAAAACTTAGCTGTTTACAAAGAATATGATAATATTTCACACAAAGAATTATTATGGAACGATGATATCGTATATTTAATCAACAAGGGTATGGATGAATAAATTTTTTGTTTTACTTTTTTTTATAACACTTTTGAGCATTATGTATTTAGCAACTACTACAAATCCACACATGGCGGTTGTGCAAAGTATGTGGGACAAAGCAAATCATTTTGCTGCATTTATTACTTTGTATATTTTGCTCTCACTGGCATTTAAAGAGCTAAGCATAATACAAAAAGTGTTTTTACTGCTAGGTTTTGGGATGCTGATTGAAATTGTACAGTATTTTATACCTGGCAGAGAGTTCTCTTTTTTAGATGTTCTTGCGGACAGTGTAGGAATTTTTATGGGAGTTATGT
This sequence comes from Helicobacteraceae bacterium, assembly GCA_027056525.1. Lineage (GTDB taxonomy): Bacteria > Campylobacterota > Campylobacteria > Campylobacterales > Sulfurimonadaceae > Sulfurimonas. The sequence goes on from JALUKO010000093.1 coordinate 3,474, forward strand.
TTTACAAACTGCAAGGATATTACAAAATCTATAAGCTTAATTAAGATAGTATTTACATATGAAATGGATATATATACTTACTATAGTTTTGGTTTTTAGTGGTTGTGACCTTTTGACATCTGAAAGTGAAAAGGCAAAAAAAGCAGAGCAGGAGAGGGCTCTGTTTATGGAAAAAGTGCAACAGAGCAAAGAGATACAGCTCAAAAAACTCTCTGCTCAAACTCAAAAAGATTTAGCGATATTGCAGTCCAAAAAAGAACTCGCAGAGATAGAAAAAGCAAAAGAACTTGAAAAGCTCCGTTTGCAGGCAGAGCTTGAAAAAGAGAAGATTCTCTTGCAGAACAAGAACAAGCAGCTCGCCTTTGAGCAGAAAATGCAAGAAAAAGAGCGTGAAGATGCTATGGAATTGAAGCGTTATATGATGCTTATTTTAGGTATTTTGGTGATGGTAGGTGCTTTTTTTATATACTACTACTTTAAGAAAAAACGTGAGGATAAACTACTTGCGTATAATGATAATCTACAGAAATATTTTTACCAAAAAGAGAATGAAGCACGAGTTAAGATCGCGGAAAAAATGTTAGATGCCATCTCTTCTGGAAAGCTTGACAAAGAACAGGAAAATCAGCTTATCACTGCATTTAGTGGCAGTGCAAAAGGAAACTACCAAAAACAGCTTTCCTCAAAAGAGGAGGATATTATAGAGAGTGAAACACTCAAATAAAGGTACTTTATTTGAGAAGTTTTTTCATAAGTTCTATGTGGTAACTCTCTTGGAAGTTGATGAAATTAAAGAACTTTGATAGCTCTTCATCTTTTATGGCATCACTAAGCTCTTTACACATCTCTTTTGCAGCTTCTTCTTCGGCTATCCCATCAACAATAAATTTTTGTATATCATCAACCATGTATGTCATCTCATGCAACTCTCTTGGCAGGGCTAAGATACCGAGTTTTGCCATCATATTTCCAAAAGATTTCAAATGAAAATGGGATTCATCGATAAGATCTTGAAAAACATTGAACTGGGTTAGATCTGTTGTCCTTGCCTGCATATAGGCATATACCAAAATAAGTTCATATTCTTTGTAGGACTCTTCAAACAAAAAAAGTGTCAGAGCATCGATCTGCTCCTGTGCCAGCTTAGTGTGTGGCCATTGCCTTCTCATGTTAAATGCAGTGACCTCTTTGTTGTTTGTTTCTTTTTTAAGAACTTCTGATATATATTGGGTAAGGTAAGCATCATCACTTCTGAGTCTGAAACCAAGCTCATTTTGAGGATAATAGTTCTGTATGTTTTGTATATCCTGTACAAGTTCACTCAAAACTTCAAAAACAGACTCTTTTTTGTAGAGTATCATATCTCTGTCATAATTATAGTTATTCTTATCTTCTAAAACAGCTGTAGCGATCCATTTCATATGTCTAAAAGCGATGAGTGAAAAGTCATAGAGTCTTGACTTGATCTCTTCATCATTTATACTAAAAGAGGCAAAGGTTATCTTTAGCCACAGTTGATGTTTTTGTTGAAACAGTTTATCCATTTTCATTCTCCTCGTTGATATCACAGCTCTCTTTCATTTTTACAATATGAACTTCCTCTTTTTTACCATTAATCAAATTTTCATAGTTTTTCATAGAAGCTATAAAGGCACTAAAGACAATATCTGCACAAACCTGTTGTTGGGCTGAGAGCTCTCCGAGCTTTTCGTGCATTTTGTTTATAGCCGTTTGAGCGTATTGAAGCTCATTACCTTTGATCATATCTGTAAACATAGAACCTATTACAACCGTATCCTGGCAACCATTCGTCGCGAACTTGACATCTTTTACTATCTCATCTTCTAGAAGTGTGTAAAAAATAACATACTCACCTGTTTTTTCATCAGTAGCGACACCGATGCCGTTTGCATTATCGAGCTTTCCATAGTTTTTTGGGTGCATGAGGTGTTCAAGAACCTCTGCATCCATCCCCCTGGGTAGTTTTACATCTTCAAACATAGTGACTCTTTATATTTTATTTAAGTTTACACTATATTTTATTATGATTAACATAAGAATAACTAAAAAATTGTATAATTTCGTTTCAATTTATTGGGTACGCTAAAAGCCCAGCTAGAAGAGGATTAATGAACCTATTTTTAAAACTGCCGAAACTTCTTAGATTTTTACTTGTTTTTGTACCTGTACTCACACTGTTTTTCGTACTCTTAAGAGTTGCTTTTTATATAGCTTATGATGATCCTTCCTCACCTCTTGGTATGGCTGATCTTCTTAAATCGATGTGGATTGGACTTCGATTTGATTTGCGCATGGTAGTTGTGATGGTACTACCTTTTTTCTTTTTATCTCCTATCTTTAATCCTTTTCGCTATAAATTTTCCCGTTACTTATGGCTTGGATATTTTACACTTGTTTTTGCTGTTTACACTTTCTTTTATGTTCTTGATTTTGGGCATTATGCCTATTTAGAGACGCGACTTGATTTTACAGCGATGAGATTTTTAGAAAATGCAGCAATCTCTATGGAGATGCTTTGGGAGAGTTATCCGGTTGTATGGATAAGTTTGGGGATGATGGCGACTATTGCACTGTTTGCATACTTGACAAATGCACTGTTTTTAAAAATCGCTAAAGAGCCTTTTGTGAAATTTGGTATTCTTAAGGGGCTTGCTTTTGGAGTAGGTGCTTTTTTGATTCTTTTCGTAGCGGGTTATAGTAAGTTTTCACAATATCCTCTCCGCTGGAGTGATGCGGCATTTTCAAAACACCCTTTTGCAACACAACTAACGTATAATCCTATACATTATTTTTTAGATACATGGAAAAATGGACGTGTTGCCTATGATGAAGATAAAGTAAGAAAATATTACGACGTTGTGGCTGACTTTTTAGGTGTGCAGGATAAAAACATAACCATACTTAACTTTAAAAGAGAGGTGACACCAAAATATCCTATAGGTGAAAAACCAAATATTGTTATTGTAATTTTAGAATCATTTGCCTCATACAAATCAAGTGTCTCAGGCAACCCTCTTGATCCTTCACCACATTTTGATGAGCTTGCCATGAACGGACTTTACTTTAAAAACTATTTTACACCCACGGTTGGAACGGCGCGCTCTATCTACTGTACTGTTACAAGTTTACCTGATGTTGAGCTCAAAGGGACATCAAGCAGAAATCCACTGATTGTAGATCAACACAGCATAGCACAAGACTTTAAAGATTATGAAAAAGCATACTTCATCGGAGGCTCTGCATCATGGGGAAATATCCGAGGAATGTTAAACCAATCTATGAACAATCTGCATCTTTATGAAGAGGAGGATTATGATGCACCGCGTACGGATGTGTGGGGCATCTCAGATATTGATCTGTTTCGTGAAGCCAACAAGGCTCTTCAAACGATGCCTCAACCATTTTTCAGTATCATTCAAACTTCCGGAAACCATAGACCATATACCATACCTGATGAGAGTTACGGTTTTAAGATAAAAGAAAATATCACTGATGAAGAAGTGAAAAAGTATGGTTTTGGTTCGGTAAAGGAGTACAACTCCTTTCGCTTTATGGATTATTCTATAGGACACTTTATGGAGCTTGCAAAAAAGAGTGATTATTATAAAAATACCATATTTGTTTTTTGGGGCGATCATGGTATTTCAGGATCTGCAGGTAAACATGTAACTCCGGGTGAGAGTACTTCTGCTTTACGTCTTGGATCTTACAGAGTACCGTTTGTTATCTATTCGCCACTTATCAAAGAAGCAAAAGTATATGATAAGGTTGTCTCAGAAGTGGATGCACTGCCAACCATCGCCTCGATGGCGAACATATCTTACACAGCAACGACACTCGGGCGTGATATGTTTGATAAGAAGTTCGATAATTCCAGATATGCCTTTACGATCAAACACGCTCCAAATCCAATGATCGGACTTATAGGTGAGAAGTATTATTATAGAACAAAAGCAGATGGCTCTGATGCCAAACTCTTTGATATATACAGCCAAACTCCTTTAAAAGATCATGCATCGGAAAATCAAGAGCTGGTAAAAAAGATGGATGCCCTTGTTCACGGCATATATGAAACGGCAAAGTATATACCGTACTTTAACAAAAGAGAAGATGCGAAAAGGTAGTTTTAATATTTGACGTTACTAAGATAAAGCCCGTTACAATCTGCAGGTTTTAGCTTATAGTTCTTCTCACAGTTGAGCTGATTTTGAATAGATTGCTCATCGAGTGTAAGCAGTGCGGCAACCATAAGCCTTATTTGTGAGCGTAAAAAACCGTTAGCTTCAAAATGAAGTACTATATACTCTTTGTGCTTGTAGGCAAACGCTTTGTAGATAATTCTTTTGGTGGAGTTGCTCTCACTTCCTGTTTTCATAAAGTATTGAAAATCATGCTCACCCAAAAAAAGTTGTATATTTTTTTGAACTCTTTTGTAGTCTATGGTATCTACAAAGGTTACGAGATCAGCCTCAAAGGGATTGCAAATACCTTCTTTGATAACATACCTGTACACTCTTCGTTTGGCACTGTAGCGTGCGTGAAAATCATCATCTACTTTAGAGATACTTTTTATATGTATAGAGGCAGGTAGCATCTTGTTGAGTACTCTATGAAGTTTGAATAAGTCTGTCCAAAATATCGGCAGATCAACATGGCATACCTGTCTTGAGGCATGTACACCTTTGTCTGTCCTTCCAGAAGCTATCACTTTAGAGTCTATCCCTATCTTGCAAAGAACATGCTGGAGTGTACCAATAATAGTATTGGATGATTCTTTTTGTATTTGAGAGCCTAAATAATGGCTGCCATTATAGGATATGGTGAGTGCACAGCGCATTTAAAACCTTGCGAGAATAGTTTTTCTATAGTATAGGTATGTTGCCAAAAGCCAAGTAAGAGCAACGACGCCAATAGTATAAAATGACAAAATACTTTGAAGAGCAATAGTTGCACCGTAAAAGATCACAATACCTAAAAAGAGATAAAGATAGACTCTTCCTTTTTGATGTCTCACATGCACTATACCGATAGCTGCCACTAAAAAGAGGCTAAGAACCGGAAAGAGGCTTAAGAGTGTATCGGTGATAAACATATGTTTTTTATTTTCTCTTCTGTGTTCTGACTTCCAGTATTGCAAGGGTGTTCTGTATGTTGTAAGATCTGTACTCATTGTATCATTGATATACATGGTTTTAAAGTTTATTTGTGAGAATTTTTCTTTTGAATAACTGTACCCCTCACCATTGCTAAGCTTTAAGCGTAAAATACCTGAGTCATTAATGATTTCAGCTTTTTTGGCGCCTATAAGTATCTCCTCTTTTTCATCTTTGTTAAATAAAAACACATCACCGTAGGTACCATCGGAATTATTACTTCCCACATAAAGAAGCCACTCACCAAAGCTGTGACCAAATTCAGAAGCAGAAAGGTTAAACTTGGCTTCACTCTTTTTGTAAGATACAAAGTTGCTTGAGAGCACCGTTGTGTGAGGAAAGAGTATGAAAAAGTCAAAAGCCAAAAGTGCAGACAGCAGCATAGCAGGTTTTAAAAGTGTTCTTATAATAAATTTAGGATGGATCCCAAGTGCAAACAGTACTACCATTTCATTGTCTGTTGAGAGCCTGAATAAAGATAAAACAGCGGCTATAAAAAAAGTGATAGGCAATGTATAAAATAAAATTTCGGGCAGGATAAAAAAGTAAAGTTTTGTCATCTCCCAGATACTTATTTGGATCACTGCCGTATAGGTAGCAAGCTTGATCAAAAATATCACAGAAGCTATTGCAAAAAGGGGCAAAAATATCGATAAAAAAAGTACAGACAGGTTGTTGATTATATATTTTTGTAATCTGTCCATATCTTAGTAATTTGCCTCGATATAAGCTAAAATAGGGCTGTCAAATATATAAACTATAAAAGTTGCCATAGCTAAGAATGGTACAAAGGGAACTCTTTGTTCCTCCGCAGATCTGTTTCTTAAGGCAAGCATCACGGGAAGTGCCAAAAGAGCAGATAAAAATATAGCCACCAAAGTTAATTTTACACCTAAAAGTGCACCCATGGTCGCAGCGACCATAATGTCACCTTCTCCCATAGCTTCTATAAAGGGGTAGGCATGGTAGTTTTTTGTCCATGAGGTCATAGTTTTTTTTGCACGACGTCTTGCCGAAGATGTTAACATATAGGAGAGACTAAATCTTAAAAGGGTGAAGCCACCTGCAAAGAGCAGGGCGTTTTGCAGGTTAAGGATAACTCCGTTGAGGCTCCATGCGCCAAAAACAGCAAAAAGGATTGCTAAAAGATTGAGTGAATCCGGAACCATTTTGTATTTAAAATCTATCATAGAAAGGGCTAAAAGCATTAAAAAACTCATTGCAATCATCAATACAGGAAAACTTATGCCAAATTTGTTGGCAAGCACAACAAATACCAAGCCGCTGAGAAGTTCTATGGCTGGATACATAGGGGATATTTTACTGTGACAGTAAGAGCATTTACCTCGTAAAAACAACCAAGAAAAAATGGGTATATTGTGCCATGGTTTTAGGGGTTTTGAGCAACTGTAACAGTGTGAAGCATCAAAAACAACACTCTCATCTCTTGGTATTCTCAAAATAACCACATTTAAAAATGATCCTATTGTGATACCCAGTATAAATGCAATGAATAATTCCATTATTTTAAGCCTCCAAAACGGCGTTCAATTTTTGTAAATTTTTTGATAATCTGTTCAAGATCTTTTGTTTCAAAATCTGGCCAGAGAGTATCACAGAAAAAGAGTTCCGCATATGCTGACTGCCAAAGCAGGAAGTTTGAAAGCCTATGATCACCTCCCGTACGGATCAGCAGGTCAACATTGTGTTTGCAATCAAGCGCATTACTCAGCATCGCTTCTGTAATATTTTCACTTGAAGTTTTGATTTTATTAATTGCTCTGAGTATCTCATCGTGTGCTCCGTAATTGAGGGCGAGACTTTGTACAAGACCATCACAGTGGGCAGTTTTTTCTTTGACATCTTTTATGGTTCTTTGGAGTGATTTTGAAAAAGCTCTTATGTCTCCAATTGGCTCAAACCTTATGTTGTTTTCTAGATAGGTTGGAAGCTCATTTCTTAAGTATTTCTCTAAGAGTTTCATCAAAAATTCTACTTCCAAACGGGGTCTTTTCCAGTTTTCTGTGGAAAATGCATACAGGGTGAGTCTTTCTATATCCTCATGGTTGGCACAATATGTTGTGACTTTTTTAACGACTTTTGCTCCCGCTTCATGCCCTTTGACTCTTTTTTTACCTTGAAGCTCCGCCCAACGACCGTTTCCATCCATGACGATGGCTATATGTTTTGCTCTATTCATATGCTTATGTCCAAAAGTGAATTTATATTTGTGTGGTATAAGGGCTCTATACCCTCACTAACATCTATGTTAAGATCATAAGAAAAGTTTTTCATATCATTTTCCAAAAAGGTTTTAGTTGTCTCAAATGCGACATTTAAAGTGATCTCTACATTTGTTTGCTCTACAGCAATAAGCCCGGAAATTGGTCCTAAGGCTTCAAGTGCCGCATAGAAATCTATTTGAGTTTTTTTTGTTTTCTTATTGTACCTTTTTTTAAATTGTAAAATAGAAAAATAGTTGTGAAATAAAAGAGGAATTGTAAAAACCTGATTTTGAAGCGATAGTAAAAGTGTGGAAATATTGCTAAATTCCTCTTTTGTACTACTTTTGCCAAGTTGCTCAAGTATATGTTGCTTGAAGTGTGTTGAGGGGTTTTTAGAGCTCAAGATCGTTTGTAGATCTTTTAAGGAGTAGTGTGTATGTGAAGTTTTCAAACTTTGCAATATACTTGGCATTTTAAGCAATTGAGTAAGTTTGACACTTTTATGCTCAGTATGAGACAACAAAGACCAGTACTTATCTCCCTGCGTTAAGGGTTTGTCGCTGTAGGCATTCAATGTTTTGTTATTGAGCATAATTGTGTAGTTGTTTTTTCCAAGTGATTTTAAAACATCTATAGAGGCAAGTTTAGAGAGTGCACTGGAAGCATTTGGAGTTGTTGAGAGCACTTTTGCTATCGACTTGAGCTCACTGAGAGAGAAGTTCATAGTCTCTTTGCATGCTCAAGTATATCAAAACTTACGCTGAGTTTATCAGTATTTTTGAGAGACTCAATGGCATCGGGGGTGATAAACTCTATTTGATTGGTATCACTGCCAAAACTTGAGTGATCTTTAAGTACATTGAGGCATACGGCATCTATATTTTTAGTGTCGATCATCTTAGAAGCGTTATTCTGAGCATTTTGTGGATCCAGTTCTGCTTTAAAACCTACAGTAGTGATACCGTCTTTATCGATAGAGCTGAGTATATCTATATTTTGTTTGAGTTGGAGTTCCCACTTTTCACCCAAAAGCTCTTTTTTGAGTTTCGTATTTTGTGCAAACTCCACAACATAGTCACTGACAGCTGCAGCCATAAAAAGGTAAGGTTTTTTCTGAATGATGTGGATATGTTCATCTCTCATAAGTGTTGCTTTGGAGAGTTTTCCTTTTTTTGCGATACGGATAGAGTCAACAAGATACTCATACATCTCTGCAGAACTTTGCACATCGATTTTGTGCATATTTTTTGGAAGTTCGCTTTCAAAACGTGTAGCTATGAGGTTGACATCCGCACCTTTACAGTAAAGTGCAGCGGCAAGAGAAGAAGCCATTTTACCACTTGAGAAGTTGGATATATAACGAACTTCATCGATCTTTTCTATGCTGCCGCCCCCTGTAACAATCACACGTCTGTCCTCCCAAAACTCCTCTTTTAAAAGGGCTCGTGCCGAATGCCAAAATATATCTATAGGCTCTGCCATCGCACCATCACCCATTGTTTTACATGCAAGTTCTTTGGTCTGCGTATCAACGATATCATAGTTGGCAATGGCGAGCATCTTCAAATTTGCCTGAGTTATGGGGTTTTTGAGCATATTTGTGTTTGCAGAGGGTGCCAATATAGTAACGCCTGGATAGGCAAGTGCGCACTGAAGGAGCATGTTATCAGCTATGGCGTTTGCAAGTTTTGCAATAGTATTTGCCGTTGCGGGGGCTATAACAAAGAGATCTGCCCACTCTGTAGTTTGTATATGGTTGTGGTTATCTATCCATGATTCATTAGTGTCATCAAGCACTTTGTTGGATGTAAGTGTCTCAAAAGTCAGTGGTGTGACAAATTTTTTACTTGCATCACTCATAACCACTTTTACATCAGCGCCTGCTTTGACAAAGAGTCTTACAAGTTCAAGTGACTTGTACACAGCGATGGAACCTGTAACACCCAGTAGTATGTTTTTACCTTGAAGTAGATCCGATGGAATAAGCATGATAAACCTTGTAGTTGTATATAGGGTGTATTTTATCAAAAAATCTATTTAACATAAATTCTTTTGAAATGTTACTTATATAAACAGTTGGTTTAAAGATAGTCGTTAATGTAAATAGTAAGTGTAAATTTTTCTAAATTGGAATATGATATAAATATGATAAAAAAGTAAAAAAGGCTATATATGACAAAATCTTTACTAGAAAATATAAACTCTGTTCCTGCACTTCCGGAGTCAGTGCAGGCAGTTGAAAAAATTTATCAAGATCCTGATTCTACCTTTGAAGATATGCAAAAGGCGATAGAGAAAGACCCTTTGTTAACCGCTGATATCTTAAGGATCGTCAATTCGCCTATGTACGGTATGAAAAGTACAATCACAGATATAAAACAGGCCATATCGTTGTTGGGTAAAGAGTCTGTGAGAACCTTTGTGCTTGCAAGTGCTGTAAACTCGTTTGAGATAAACCTCTCCCCTTATAATATGAGCAAAGATAATTTTAGACGTGCATGTGATGTGCAGTTGGCACTGATGATTAATTGGCTGATCAGGCGTCAGTCCAAACGCCTTTCAAAACTTGGGCCCGCTGCATTTTTAGTTGACCTTGGACGTGTTATTATCAGTAAAACACTTATTGAAGATGATAAGGCAGATACGATTCAAGATGCATTGGCAAGGGGCAAAGATATAGCACAGGCAGAAAAAGAGGCGTGTGGTGCACAAACGACTGATGTAACGGCTACACTGTTTCATCATTGGAATCTTGACCCGGATATTATTCATATTATTCGCTATAGTGACGATCCGGATGGAACCTATGAAGAGGAAAAAGAGATGGCGGCAGAATTAAAAGCTGTTCGTGA
>JALUKO010000094.1 GCA_027056525.1 Helicobacteraceae bacterium
CCCTAAGTCATCGTAAAATAGGGATTATATAGATATTTGTAGTTAGTTGTATATAGTATAAAATCCAGACTTAGGATCTGGTGCCGCAAGGTGTGAAGGTTCAAGTCCTTTCGTCCGCACCATCAACTCAATAATTATCAATTCTCTACAATTCCATTAAACATGAACTTTCAAGACTATTGAAACAATCTATTTAAAATTTAGTAGGTGTGCTTGTGCATCGCTGTAAGAGATCGATAATCACCATTATCAGCACTTTTGAGCGCTTGTATATATGCATCTCTCTTTGGGTTTTCTTTAGAGAGTAGATCTTCTTGCCACTTCACCGGCATAGAACCATTTTGTCTAAGATAGATGTTGGCTAACATTCTGCTCCATCTACCATTACCGTTTTGAAAAGGGTGTATTTGTACTGCTCTGTGATGAATACGAGTCGCTGTTTCATAAATATCAAATGTTCTATGTTCATCCCAATACGCTATATCGTCTGCCAACTCTTTGAGTGCAGTTGGCACCATATAAGCCTTGATGCCGATAGAGAGTTCAACGCGTCTAAATTCACCAGCCCACTTCCAAACATCACCAAACATTTCATGATGCAGCTTTTGCAACCATTCATAAGTAAAGGGAGCTTCTGTTTTAGACGGTGGAGATGAAAGATATTTCAGCGTTGCTAGTGCTATGTTGTTCGCTTCTGCTTCATATATCTCTTTAAGGGTGTACATTCTATTATTGGGTAGTTTGAGCCCTGATATATCATCAAGTGGTGTAGCGTCATCTATAAGCTTTGTGGAGTGTATCATCTAAGCTACCCACAGCGTATCTTTATAGTCGCCATATAAAAATTCATTTTCATACATAGAGATTATCTTTGTAATAACCTCATCTTCTAAGCCCTGCATTTCAAGTGCTGAAGTTCCTTGTACGATGGAAGCCAAATAGAGGGCTTTTTCTTTCGCTCTTTGCTTTTCTAGCTCTTTTAGTGGAATTTGTTCATTTCCTGCAAAGTCTAGTCCTAAGAGGTTCGTTACCGCTTCAATAGTGCTTAGTTTTACATCCTCATTTTTAAGAAGACGGTTAACAGTGCGTACCCCAATACCACTTAACTTTGCTAAATTTTCAACAGTAATACCAATTTGTTGTTTTCTAGCAATAATCTGCTGAATTAACTCTAAGCGTTTCATAAGTAACTCCTTAGAAAGTATTATGCCATAAGTGGCACTAATAAGCAACTATTCTTCTTTCTTCCTCTTTACAGAGATAGCTATTTAATCTCTTTAAATGCTATCTTTTGCTAAAATTCCATAAATTTTTATCGATAGGGAATATTTTATGTCTAAAATCACCGTAACAGATCAAGAAGCGCTTGAATACCATCAATTTCCACAATCTGGAAAAATTTCAGTAGAAACCACAAAACCGGTTGACACTCAAAAAGATCTATCTCTTGCATATACACCAGGTGTTGCCGTACCATGTTTGGCAATAGAGAAAAACCCTGAAGATGCTTATAAATATACCGCAAAAAGTAATCTTGTTGCCGTGATATCAAACGGAACAGCCGTTCTTGGTCTTGGAAATATCGGAGCATTGGCTTCAAAGCCTGTTATGGAAGGAAAAGGGGTTCTTTTTAAGAACTTTTCCGGACTCGACAGTTTCGATATAGAAGTTGATACGGAGAGTGTTGACAGATTTTGTTCTGTGGTCAGTGCCATTGCTCCAACATTTGGTGGGATCAACCTTGAAGATATTAAAGCACCGGAGTGTTTTGAAATAGAGAAACGTTTGGTTGAAGAGTTAGATATCCCTGTCATGCACGATGACCAGCACGGTACAGCTGTTATCTCTGCAGCTGCTATTATCAACGCCTGTAACGTTACAAACAGAGAGATAGAAAAACTCAAAATAGTTGTTGTTGGAGCGGGAGCTGCTGCAATCTCTTGTGCAAGACTTTACCGTCATATGGGTGTGAAATGTATCTATATGCTTGACTCAAAAGGTGTTGTGCATAGTGGCAGAAGTGATCTGAACGAGTACAAAAGAGAGTTCAGTGCAAGTGAGTATATGAGCCATTCAGAAGCTTTTGAAGGTGCTGATGTAGTGGTTGGTCTTTCCCGCCCGGGAAGTTTTACAGTAGAAGATATCAAGTTGATGGCAACCGATCCTATCGTCTTTACGCTTGCAAATCCTACACCGGAGATATTTCCAGAGGATGTAAAAGCTGTAAGAGCTGATGCTATTATCGCAACAGGAAGAAGTGATTTTGACAATCAAGTCAACAATGTTTTAGGCTTTCCTTTTATTTTTAGAGGGGCAATGGATGTTCGTGCCAAAAAAATAAATGTAGAGATGAAGATCGCTGCTGCAAAAGCATTGGCAAGTTTGGCTCAAAAAGAGGTTCCGGAGTATCTTCATAAACTTTATGGAAAGAAAATTGTTTTTGGCAGAGAATATCTGATCCCTAAACCATTTGATAAAAGGCTTGTCGTCGAGATCTCAAGTGCAGTTGCACAAGCTGCCATAGATACGGGATCATCTTCGATGAAAAACTTTAACATAGAAGTATATAAAAAAGAGTTGCAAAAAAGAGTCAAATAGTTCTAACTTTTGTCAATGCGGTATTTGCGTATAAAACTTTTTAAGTCCGAGCTGGGCTTTTTTATCTAAAGTATAGGAGATATACTTTAGATATTTTAGTATATCATTTTCTTTGACACCTGTTCTTTGTGCGGCTTCTTGAAGTATGTATTGTGGGATCTTGACAGGTTGTTTTAAAAACAGTTTTTGAATTTTATTATATATATCTTTATCTTTATGGTAGCAAAGCAGTGCAAAAACAAAAGGTCTTTTATATTTTTCATGCCATTCTTGTGCAAGATCTATATAGGGCTTACCCTCAAGATAGTACTTGAGTGCTTTGTCTCCGATGAGTACTTCCCCTTGAACTTTTAAGATTTTTGCCAAAACATTGGAGGTTGCCGATTCTTTGTCTGTGGTGTCCTCTTCGTTGGGTATTACCAAAACACTTAAAACCTCTCTCTTTGCAATGATACCAAGGTTGACATGCTTATAGTTTTTCGCACTGATACTAGAAATGAAAGCAGCATCTACTCTGCGAGAAGTAAACTTAGAGTTGATTTTGGAAGGTACCCCTTTGTTGTAACGCATACTCATATTGTGACGGGAGCTTTTTGTAAAGCGTTTCATAAAAACATGAAAGGGCAGAAGGTTTAAATATTCTATTTTTCCAAAAACCAAATGTTACTCCAAAAAATTATGTAAGTGAAATTATACATGGCTTAACTTATAAAAAAGATGAGTCTGATATAATCATTTTAGCAAATATATATTTAGGAGTCTGCTTTATGATAAGAGTAGAGTTTTTAGGTCCCATACAAAAAGCACCGTTAGAGCTTGATATAGATAATTTAAATCAACTCCGGAGTATTCTGCAAAAAGATGAAGAGTTACAGGAATGGTTGCAAAATTCGGCTGTTGCACTCAATGATACGCTTGTAAGTTCCCTTGATGTTGCACTTAAAGATGGAGATAAAGTGTCTCTTTTACCGCCTGTATGTGGTGGTTGAGAAGTGTTGTACCTATATGATGGCGCTCTTGATGTGCCAAAAATACTCAAACAGTGGTACGACTCAGAAAGAGATAGTAACTATGGTGCTTACATACCATTTGTGGGAACTGTCAGAAGTGAAGATAACATAAGCGGGCTCAGTTTTGACATCTATGAACCTATACTTGAGAGTTGGTTTAAATCTTGGCAGGAAAAAGCCAAGTTAAGGGGAGCTATCATAAAGATGGCTCACTCACGCGGTGATGTGATGCTTCATGAGTCTTCCTATATTGCGGCAGTTTTTTCACCAAAACGAAGGGTCGCCTTGGAGTTTATAGATGAGTTTGTGGAAGATTTTAAAGCGTCTGCTCCCATTTGGAAATATGATCTCATAGAGGGGGAACGTGTTTATGCGAAAGATCGTTCAACGGCCATAAAAGGAAGCGGTCTTCTTGGAGGTCAATCATGAATCTTTTATCTTATGAAACAAGTCAAAACATGTTGGATCTGCTTCATGTGAATGATGTGCGGGCGCAAAAAGTTACATTAAGCAACTCTCTTGGAAGAGTGCTTGCAGAAGATATTGTTGCCAAGTACAATGATCCTCAGTTTCCTACGGCTTCTATGGACGGTTATGCCGTACGTTATGAAGATCAGGAACTTGAAAGTATTAAGATTCTCGGAGACAATCCTGCCGGGAGTGATGAGAGCAGGATACTTAAAAATGGTGAGTGTATCAAAACATTTACAGGTTCACGTATGCCACAGGGAAGTGACACCCTGATCCAAATAGAAAATGTTACTGTTGTGGATGATACCATAATCATTGATGAAAAAGTTTCAAAGAACTCCTCTGTTCGCCCGATCGGTGAGGGGTACAAAGCCGGTGATGTTCTTATTAAAAAAGGAACAAAAATAGGCTTTGTAGAGATTGGTGTCATGGCAGGACTCAATAAAGTAATGGTGAGTGTAGCCTTGAAACCAAGAGTAGCTGTCATTGCAACGGGGAGTGAAGTGCTTGATCTTGGAGAGGAGAGCAAAAACTCTTCACAGATCAGAAGCTCAAACAACTATACATTGGCTGCACTGTTTGAACAAGCAGGTGCAGAGGTGATTCAGCTTGGAACTGTCGGTGATGATAAGGACTCGATCATGAGAACCTTTGAAAATGCACTCAGTGGAGCAGATATTTTGGTGAGTACCGGTGGTGTAAGTGTAGGTGACTATGACTTTGTCAAAGATATAGTGCCTCGCCTTGGTGCTGAAGTTGTTTACAAGGGGGTGGCGATCAAACCGGGTCGTCACATACTTGTTGCGCAAAGGGGTGAGAAATTTGTTCTCGCACTTCCGGGATTTGCTTACTCCTCAACCGTTACGGCAATATTATATGTGCTGCCCCTTATTGCAAAAATGCTCGGCAGGACACACGCATACAAAATGGTTGCTGCTAAACTGAGTGAAGATTTTAGCAAACGAAGCAAATTTACAGAATTTACTGCATGTAATGTTGTTGTAGAAGATGGTGAGTATTTTGTAAATTTTGAGGGCAAAAAAGTGGGAAGCTCGGCAATTTTAACAAATATGTTGCATAACAGCGCTTTGATGGTTACAGGTGAAGATGATGGTGACCTGAGTAAGGGTACTTTTGTCAATGTGATTTTGCTTGAGAGCTTTTAAGCTCCGTATGAAAACAAAGTAGGCTCTAGCGCTTTGAGTTTATAACTTCTTCGATGTATGGGTGAGTATCCATACTTTTTTATCATCTCGATATGGAGTTTTGTACCGTAGCCTTTATGCTTCTCAAAACCATATTCGGGGTATTTTTTCGCCTCTTCCAAGATATCTCTGTCGTGTGTTACCTTTGCTAGTATCGAAGCAGCACTTACTTGTGCTATTTTACCATCAGCTTGCACCATGGTTTGTAGATTTTTAACACCAAAGCTTGTATTGCCGTCAAAAAGGTAGGTATCGGCTTTGAGAGTGTTTAGAATTTCTAGGAGCCCCTCTTTAAGACATTTGGATATCCCCTGTGCATCTATTTGTGATGCTGAGAACTTCACTATATGGTAGCGAGCATCAGAAGTGACAATACTTTCATAGAGCGATTCTCTTTTTTTTGCACTGAGTTTTTTGGAGTCGTTAAGCCCTTCAATGTTTTGAACTAAAATGCATCCTGCCATAACAAGGTCTCCTGCTATAGGACCGCGTCCCGCTTCATCTATGCCACATAATATATCCATATTAATCTCCTAGTGCCCAAATATCAAAAGGTAACATCTCCACTTCTGAAAATGGGTGTGAAATGCCCCCCTCCGTGTTCATCGTTACTGCAGTGACTTTTTTGATTTGATAGGTAAATATAAAAGCTTCGATCTGCTCTATTTTTTTAAATAAACTTCTCTCATCAGCAAAAGGCATACCGATGATCACTTCACTTTTTGCGGGGATGTAAAAGTCGATCCCCTCATAGTAATAACATAGAGTGTTTGATTTGAGAAGTTCAAGATAGATCATATTTTCAAAAAGTCTGCCAAAATGTTTGTCGCTAGAGAGTGCTGCTTTGAGTGAAATATCGCAAAGATAGATCTTTTTGGTTGCTTTGGGATGATCGATCTTGGAGAGTTGGTGAAGATAACCTTTTTCTATGAGGTGCTCATATGATCTGTAGAGCTTGTCTTTTGAGATCTTTCTTTTCATTTTGAGTCTTTCATATACGGAATATGGGGAGATCTTTTGAGAGATAAGTTTGGCGCAGAGTGTTACGATGTCAAACTCCACGTCATCAAGGGCATATCGAAGTGTTTTTTGAATGTAGAGATGTCTCTCATCTGCATTGATTTTGTGCTGTGCTGGAAATCCTCCCAGCTTGAAGAAATGGTTCAACGCACTTGAATCATACTTGTGTTCATACGCTAAAAACTCTTCATAGTCTAAAGGATACAGGCGGATCGTCTGTAAGTACTCTAGTTGATGATGCACCTCAGAAGTAATAATAAGTTGTGAAACATTGACAAAGTGTATATCGGGTATATAGTTGTCAAGTACAAGCGTATCTATTTTATTTTCAGTGCAAAAATTTGGAAGATATTTATTGAGTTCAACAGTGTCTATCCTGACATCACGACAGTCTATATAAAGGTATGTATTCTTTTTGAGATGAAGCAGATAGTTTTTGACAAGCTTTGTTTTGCCTGATTGACTTATGCCGTTTATCTGATAACTGTTTTCATCTAAAAATATTTTTCTGTCATGAAATTTATTGACAATAAGATCGCTCTTGTAGAACTCTGCGAGTAAAATTTCCATAAATATCCTAAAAAATTGATAGTGAAATTGTATCATTTCCTTATTAAAAGGAAATAAATTTCACAATATTTCAGTTTTAACCCCCTAAATCCTTGAATATTAGAGTTCTTTTTGGTACAATTCCGCTCCCTTAAATAGTTAGGCAAGACCTAACGAGTTCTTTAGAAGGAAAATTATGGAAAAAATTCGTTTGAAATTGAAAGCTTACGATCATCGTGTTTTAGATAGATCAGTAGCATCAATCGTTGAGGCTGTAAAGCGTACAGGTGCCGTTATTCGTGGTCCGATCCCTTTACCAACAAAGATTCGTAAATATACGGTTTTAAAATCTCCGCACGTAAACAAAAGTTCACGTGAGCAATTTGAAATTCGTATGCACGCTAGAGTTATCGATATAGTATCTGCTACGCCGGAAACTGTTGATTCTCTAATGAAACTTGATCTTGCACCGGAAGTGGACGTAGAAGTTCGCTCTATGGATAAGTAGGAGTAGGTCGTGGAATATATTGTTGAAAAAATCGGTATGAGCCGTACAATCACAGTACCATCTAAGCCAGTTACTCTCTTGAGAGTTTTAGATGTTAAAGTGTGTGAAGTGAATGAAGGTACTGCTATTGTTGCTTACAACAGCGGTAAAAAAATGAATAAATCAATTGAAGGTCAACAGAAAAAGTACAACCTTTCATCTGAGTATAACCGTTTTGTTACATTAGAAGTAACAAACACTGAAGCTGGTGATTTAGATTTAACGCCTTTAGCAGAAGCTAATGTTCTTAAATCAACTTTCACTACAAAAGGTCGCGGTTTTTCAGGTGCTATGAAGCGTTGGAACTTTGGTGGTGGTCCTGCATCTCACGGTCATAGATTTGGTCGTAGAACAGGTTCTATCGGTAATGCTGAATGGCCAGGTCGTGTAATGAAAGGGCGTAAGATGCCTGGACAATACGGAAATACACAAAACAGTGTAAAAAATGAGATCGTTTCTTACGATGCTGAAAACAAAATCATTGCGGTTTTAGGTTCAGTAAGTGGAGCTAACGGTTCTTTAGGTCGTGTAAAGGTAGCTAAATAATGAGCGCAATTATTCTAAATGAAAAAATGGAAAAAGCTTCTGAGTTAGCTTTACCGGAGAGTTTTTCAGGTATCAACCCTCACAACCTTTACCTTTATGTGAAGTCTGCTCAAGCTGCACAGCGTGCAAACTCTGCAACTGCAAAAGGTAGAAGTGAAGTTCGTGGTGGTGGTAAAAAGCCATGGGCTCAAAAAGGTGGCGGGCGTGCTCGTGCCGGTTCTCGTCGTTCTCCTATATTCGTAGGTGGTGGTAAAGCTTTTGGTCCTCAAAACAACCGTAACTACGATTTGAAAGTAAATAAAAAGCAGAAAAAACTTGCTTTGAACTTTGCTTTAAATGAGCATGCGCAAAACGGTAGTCTTTTCATCGTTGATAGCATTGAAGTAGCATCTGGTAAAACAAAAGACGCTGCGGCAATGTTTAAAGCATTAAACCAAAGAGATACACTTTTTGTTAAATCTCTTTTAGATGAAAAAACTTTTTTAGCATTTGAAAATATCGCTTCTACATATGTAGTTGAAGCAAATGAGTTAAATGCTTATTTAGCTGCAAATTATCGTTCAATTGTGATCGAAAAAGCGGTATGGGAAAATCTTGTAGGTGAGGCTAAATAATGGCAGATATTACAGATATTAAATCTATACTATATACAGAAAAGACTCTTGGTCTGCAAGAAGATGGTGTAATCGTTGTTCAAACATCACCACGTATGACTAAAACCGGTCTTAAAGAGGTGTTTCGTGAGTATTTTGGAATTATTCCAAACAAGATCAACTCACTAAACCAAAGCGGAAAAACAAAACGTTTCCGTGGTGTACAGGGTAAACAGAATGACTTCAAAAAGTTCTATGTTACGTTACCTGAAGGTGCACAAATAGAAAGTTTGGCGGTTTAATATGGCAATTAAAACTTATAGACCGATAACACCATCTCGTCGTTTTTACACTAATGTTGACAGTTCTGACATTACTGCAAAAGCTTCTGTTCGTTCATTGTTAAAGAAACTTCCTGCTCATGCCGGTCGTAACTCTAATGGTCGTATAACGTCTCGTCATAAACAAGCGGGTGCTAAAAAACTTTACCGTATCATCGATTTCAAAAGAAATAAGTTTGATATTCCAGGTACTGTTAGCACTATTGAATATGATCCGTATCGTAACTGTCGTATTGCATTGATCACATACGCTGATGGTGAGAAAAGATATATTCTTCAACCAAAAGGCTTAAGTGTAGGTGATACAGTTATGTCAGCTGAGGCTGGACTAGATGTTAAACCTGGTAATGCGATGAAACTTAAGAACATCCCGGTTGGTACATTGGTTCACAATATTGAGCTTAAAACCGGTAAGGGTGGACAAATGGTTCGTTCTGCCGGAACAAGTGCTCAAATTATGGGTCGTGATGGAAAGTATGTTTCACTTCGTATGCCGTCATCTGAAATGCGTTTGGTTTTAGGTGAGTGTTTAGCTACTGTTGGAACTGTTGGTAATGAAGAGTATAGCAATATCGTTATAGCGAAAGCTGGTCGTACTCGTCATATGGGTATTCGTCCTCAAACTCGTGGTTCTGCAATGAACCCAATTGATCACCCGCATGGTGGTGGTGAAGGTAAAACGAATTCAGGTCGTCATCCAGTTACTCCATGGGGTAAACCTACGAAGGGTGCTAAAACTCGTCGTAAGAAAGCAAGTGATAAACTCATTATTACTCGCCGTAAATCTAATCCGAAGAGGTAGTTAAATGGCAAGAAGTGTAAAAAAAGGTCCATTTGTTGATGATCATTTAATGAAAAAAGTTATCGCAGCAAAAGCTGAAGGTAACAAAAAACCAATTAAAACATGGTCAAGAAGATCTATGGTTCTTCCTGATATGGTTGGTTTAACTTTAAATGTTCATAATGGTCGCCAATTTGTTCCTGTATATGTTACAGAGAATCATATTGGTTATAAACTTGGTGAATTCGCACCAACTCGTACATTTAAGGGCCATAAAGGTTCTGTACAGAAGAAGGTAGGATAATTATGGCTAGAGCATTATTGAAATTTATCCGTGTTTCACCTATCAAATCTCGTCTTATTGCACGTGAAGTTCAAGGTATGAATGCTGAAGAAGCATTAGCAGCTTTAGAGTTCACTCCAAATAAGGCAGCAAAAATTATTGCAAAAGTTGTTGCATCTGCAGTA
Source organism: Helicobacteraceae bacterium (assembly GCA_027056525.1). Taxonomy (GTDB): domain Bacteria; phylum Campylobacterota; class Campylobacteria; order Campylobacterales; family Sulfurimonadaceae; genus Sulfurimonas. The sequence goes on from JALUKO010000094.1 coordinate 10,130, forward strand.
GCTAACAGCGGTAGTGAAGCTGAAGATTGTGTTATTACATCATGTCGTGTTGACAATGGTCCAGTACTTAAGCGTTTCCGTCCACGTGCTCGTGGTATGGCGTCGGGTATCCGTAAACCAACAGCACATATCTTAGTAGAAGTAGAGGGTAAATAATATGGGTCAAAAAGTTAATCCTATTGGTTTACGTCTTGGTATCAACCGTAACTGGGAGAGCCGTTGGTTCCCTAACTTTAAATCTGCTCCAGCAGCTTTAGGTGAAGATCACAAGATTAGAACATTTTTGAAAAAAGAGCTTTATTATGCCGGTGTTGCTAACATTATCATAGAAAGAACAGTTAAGAGACTTCGTGTAACAATCGTAGCTGCACGTCCTGGTATCATTATTGGTAAAAAGGGTGCAGATATTGAAAAACTGAAAACTTCTCTTCAAAATCTTATAGGTAAGCAAATATCTGTAAATATTAAAGAAGAGAAAAAAGCTCAAACATCGGCGCAACTTGTTGCTGAAAACGTAGCTACTCAGTTAGAGCGTCGTGTTGCTTTTAGACGTGCTATGAAAAAAGTTATGCAAGGTGCACAACGTTCTGGTGCTAAAGGTATCAAGGTTTCTGTAAGTGGTCGTCTTGGCGGAGCTGAAATGGCTCGTACTGAGTGGTACTTAGAGGGTCGTGTTCCTTTACATACTCTACGTGCTAAGATCGATTATGGTTTTGCTGAAGCACATACTACATACGGTATTATCGGTGTAAAAGTATGGATCTTCAAAGGGGAAGTACTTACTAAAGGCGTTCCTGAAGAAGCAAAAGAAGAGAAAAAAGAGCGTCGTTCTAAACGTGCTCCAAGACGTGAAAAGGCTGAATAATTATGTTAATGCCAAAAAGAACAAAATATCGTAAAGTTATGAAAGGGCGTAACCGTGGTTATGCTCGTAGTGGCTATAAGTTAGCGTTTGGTAATATCGCATTCAAAGCTGTAGAAGCCGGTCGTATCAATTCTCGTCAGATTGAAGCTGCTCGTATCTCTGCTACTCGTCACATTAAACGTAATGGTAAGATTTGGATTCGTGTTTTCCCTGCCAAACCATTAACTGCTAAGCCTCTTGAAACTCGTATGGGTAAAGGTAAGGGTGCAGTTGATCAATGGGTTATGAACATTAAACCGGGTCGTATTATTTTTGAAATGGGTGGTGTTCCAGAAGATATTGCTCGTGAAGCGTTAACTCTTGCTATGCATAAGTTACCATTCAAATGTAAAATTATTACAAAGGAGATGAGCAATGAAATATTCTGATTTAGCAGATAAAAGTTCAGAAGAACTACAAGCTATGCTTAAAGAGAAAAAGACAGAGCTTTTCACTTTAAAAATTAAACAAAAGATGATGCAATTAAATAACACGAGTGAACTTCGTGTTGCAAAAAAAGATATTGCAAGAATCAATACTGCACTTTCCGCAGTAGCAAACTAGGGGACGAGCGATGACACATAAACGTGAAATTCAAGGTAATGTAGTTAAAATTGCAGGTGATAAAACAGTAACAGTTGTTGTTGAACGCCGTGTAATGCATCCTCGTTACCATAAAGTTGTAAAACGTTTCAAAAAGTACTTAGTACATGATGAGCGTAATGAAGTAAAAGTTGGTGATGAGATTATTGCAATCGAGTGTCGTCCACTTTCTAAGACTAAATCTTTTAGACTTAAAACAGTAGTATCAGGAGCTAAGTAATGATCCAAGGTTTTACTCGTCTAAATGTAGCTGATAATACAGGTGCAAAAGAGATTATGTGTATTAAGGTACTTGGTGGTTCTAAGCGTCGTTATGCATCAGTAGGTGACGTTATTGTTGCTTCTGTAAAAAAAGCGATACCAACTGCTAAAGTTAAAAAAGGTAAAGTTGTAAAAGCTGTTATCGTTAGAACTAAAAAAGAGGTTCAACGTGAAAATGGTTCTTTGATCCGTTTTGATGACAATGCAGCAGTTATACTTGATGACAAGAGAGAGCCTATTGGTACTCGTATCTTCGGGCCTGTTGGTCGTGAAGTTCGTTACGCAGGATTCATGAAAATTGTATCTCTTGCTCCGGAGGTTGTTTAATGGCAAAGTTTAATTTCAAAAAAGGCGATACTGTAGAAATTATCGCTGGAGATGATCGTGGAACTAAGGCTACTGTTTTAGCAGTTATGCCTAAGAAAAACAAGGTTATCGTTGAGGGTTGTAAAATAGCTAAAAAAGCTGTTAAACCAACTGAAGATAACACTAAAGGTGGCTTTATCAATAAAGAGATGCCAATAGATGTTTCAAATGTTCGTAAAGTGGAGGCATAATTAGATGGCTCGTTTAAAAGATAAATATTTAGCGCTTAAGCCAGAGTTGCAAGCAGAATTAGGGATCAAAAATACTATGGAAATTCCAAAAGTAGAAAAGGTCGTTATCTCTGTTGGTGCTGGTTTTGCAATGAAAGATAATAAACTTATCAAAAACATTGAAGATACTATTACAACTATTGCCGGTCAAAAAGCAAGTACAGTAATAGCTAAGAAATCTGTTGCAGGTTTTAAAGTACGTGAAGGTATGCCGGTAGGTGTACGTGTTACACTACGTGGTGAAAATATGTACAACTTCTTAGATCGCCTGATCTCTATTGCACTTCCACGTGTAAAAGATTTCCGTGGTGTTGCTAGAAATGGTTTTGATGGTCGTGGTAACTATAACTTTGGTTTGCAAGAACAATTGATCTTCCCGGAAGTTAGTTATGATTCAGTCATGCAAATTCATGGTATGAATATCACTGTAGTAACTACAGCTGATACTGATAAGGCAGGATTCGCTCTTTTAGAGAAGCTTGGAATGCCTTTTACTAAAGGGAGCAACTAATGGCTAAGAAGTCTATGATCGCTAAAGCAAGTCGTACTCCAAAGTTCAAAGTGCGTGGATATACACGTTGTCAGATCTGTGGTCGTCCACACTCAGTTCTTCGTGACTTTGGTATCTGTCGTGTTTGTTTTAGAAAAATGGCAAATGAGGGACTCATCCCAGGTGTTAGAAAGTCTTCTTGGTAAGCCAAGTAGATACTGCTAACAATCAGTAGTCTGTTTATCAGACTGCATCATAAGGAAAATATAAATGGCAATTAATGATTTAGTATCAGATTCTTTAACAAGAATCCGTAATGCCGGTATGAGAAGATTACCGGTTACTACTTTGGTTCACTCTAAGAGTGTTGAAGCGGTAGCAAATATCTTAGTAGAAAAAGGTTACCTTGATAGTTGTAACGTTGTTGAAGATGGCGTTAAGAAAACTATTAAAGTTGTTTTAAAGTACGATGAAAATGGTAAAACTGTTATAAACGAACTAAAAAGAATCTCTAAGCCGGGAAGACGTGTTTACAAAGGCAAAGAAGATATCAAACGTTTCAAAAACGGTTACGGAACTATTATTGTGAGTACATCACACGGTGTCCTACCAAATGACAAAGCATATGAGCTTGGCATTGGTGGTGAAGTTGTATGTACAGTTTGGTAGGGAGATAGCATGTCAAGAATTGGTAAAAAACCGGTAGAATTTGCTGC
>JALUKO010000095.1 GCA_027056525.1 Helicobacteraceae bacterium
AAGTATCTCGGGAAGTTTTTGCATCTCATCTATATGTATGACATTGGTCACAGAACTTTTGTACTCCAGAAGATAACTTCCATTTTCAAATACAGAACACTTCTGAGGTATAAGCATGTTCTCTTTGAGTATTTGATTGTCACTTGTTACTGTGCAGATAAGTTTACCTATGGTTGAGAAGTTTTGCTTTGTAGTTACTATGATGATCTTACTCGAAGCGTTGAGCTCTTGTTCGAGATATAAAAATAAAGAGTTATCCCCCTCTTTAAAAAAAGTTATGGAGTCTATAAAATCAGTTTTTTGCTCTATCTGCCTTATAACATACTCTTTTAAAGAGGTGTTATATATAAACTTATTCCCAATAAATAAAAGGTGCAATTTCATCTGTACATAGCCTTATGTGAGTAATTCTGTTTCGCTTATTATAACAGTTTAAAGAGCTTTTTAATACCATTTTAGGTACAATCCAAAAATTTTATATATTATGAACTATATAAACACTCTTAATTTATGAGGCACAAATGGACTATAAAGACACACTACTTTTACCGACAACAAACTTTGCAATGAGAGGCAATCTTATTCAAAATGAACCAAAAAGATATGCAAAATGGTTTGAAACAAAAGTATATGAACAGATGAAAGCAAACCGTAAAGATGCGCCAAGCTTCACACTGCATGATGGACCCCCTTATGCAAACGGACATACACACATAGGTCATGCACTCAACAAAGTACTCAAAGATATCATCGTTAAGCACAACTATTTCAACGGTAAGTCTGTACGTTTTACTCCGGGTTGGGATTGCCACGGTCTTCCGATAGAACAACAGGTTGAGAAAAAACTTGGCGGAAAAAAGAAAAAAGAGCAACTTGAAGTAGCAAAAGTACGAGAGCTGTGTCGTGAACATGCCGCAAAATTTGTCGATATCCAAAAAGATGAGTTTAAAAAGCTCGGTATCCTGGCTGACTGGGAGAACCCTTATGTCACGATGGACTACAAGTTTGAAGCAAATATCTACCGCACTTTGTGTTGGGTTGCAAAAAAAGGACTGCTTATAGAGAGAAGCAAGCCTGTGTATTGGTCATGGGCTGAAAGAACAGCGCTTGCAGAAGCAGAAGTGGAGTATGAGGACAAAGAATCCCACTCTATCTATGTGGCGTTTGAGCTTAGTGATGCTGCAAAAGAGGCAGCGAATCTTACAGGGAAAAAAGCGGCACTTGTGATCTGGACAACTACACCATGGACACTTCCTTCAAACACGGGTATCTCACTCAACCCTCAAGAGAAATATATCCTTAGCACAGATGGTTACATCGTAGCAAAAGCACTCTATGAGTCCCTTTTAGAACTTGGTGTCATCAAAGGTGAGATAGCTCAAGAACTTGAGAGTAAACTTTTTGAAAACCAAACTGCCATCAATCCACTCAACGGCAGAACTTCCAAAGTTGTTTTGGGTGATCATGTACTTATGGATAGTGGTACAGGTGCTGTTCACACTGCTCCTGGGCATGGTGAAGATGACTACCGGGTAGGACTCAAGTATGATCTGGAAGTGATTATGCCCGTTGATGAGACCGGATGTTTCGATGAGACTGTCGTTCGTGAGAAACTCCTTCCAAACCCGCAAGAGTTCGTAGGTAAACTGATTTTTAAATGTAACGACCGTATCTTGGAACTTTTAGGCGATGCTCTGCTTTATGAGTCAAAATTCACACACTCCTATCCACACTGTTGGAGAAGTCATACGCCACTTATTTTCCGTGCGACAAGACAGTGGTTCATCAGTGTTGATGAAACGCCGCAGAGCCAAGACAAAACACTTAGAAAGATCGCTATGGATGAGATAGAAAAAACTCTTTTTATCCCACAAAGCGGAAGAAAAAGACTCACTTCTATGGTAGAAAACCGTCCCGACTGGTGTATAAGCCGTCAACGTGATTGGGGTGTGCCTATAGCATTTTTCCGTGTGAAAGAGACTGGTGAGGTTATTTTAGATGAGAAAGTTCTCAACTATACCGCTATGATCTTTGAGATGAAAGGAAGCGACGCATGGTACTCACTTCCAACAGAACATCTTCTCTACCCGGGCAGTGGCTACAGTGCAGATGAAGTGGAAAAGGTCACTGACATTTTAGATGTATGGTTTGACTCCGGCTCTACTTGGAACTCAGTACTCAAGTCTCGTAACTACGATGCAGGAACATACCCTGCCGATCTTTATGTAGAGGGTTCTGACCAACATCGCGGTTGGTTCCAGTCATCACTCTTTTTATCTGCTGCCGTTGAGCACAAAGCACCATACAAAGGAGTTCTTACTCACGGTTTCACAGTTGATGAAAAAGGTGAGAAGATGTCTAAGTCCAAGGGCAATGTGGTTGCACCTGAGTCTGTTTTAAAAGAGTACGGAAGTGAGATCCTTCGTCTTTGGGTAGCTTCTAGCGACTATCAGGGTGATCTGAAAATATCTAAGGGTATTTTAAAACAAACTTCTGAGAACTACCGTAAACTGAGAAACACTTTCAGAATTATGCTCGCAAACATTAACGATCTTGAAACGATCACTCCATATGAAGAGATGGGTGAACTTGACAAATGGATACTCAATGTTGCTCAAGAGAAGTTTGATGAAGTACACAAACTCTTTAGTGAGTACAACTTCGTAAACGGTATGAATACACTCAACAACTTCATAGTGAATGAGCTTAGCGGTATGTATATCGATATGACAAAAGACAATCTCTACTGTAACGCACAGGAGAGCAATAGACGACGTGCAAGCCAAAGTGCCATGGCTATGATAACAAGAACTATGCTGCTTCTGGTTGCACCTATCCTTACCTATACTTCTGATGAGATTGTAGAGAATGCTCCTGTGGTTGTAAGGGGTGATGCAGCGTCGATCTTTGATATGACATATACACCACTAAAGGCGGGAGAGTGTACTTTCGATGCCGAGTATATGGTAAAAGCACGTGAAGGTTTCGGAAGTCTGGTTGATGCACTCAAAAAAGAGAAGATCATCAAAAGTACTTTGGAACTCGTTATCCATACAGAGTCAAAAGTTGCCCTTGAGATGGATACTGTTGATGCAGAAGACTGGTTCGTTGTCTCGGGCGTCTTTGAGGACACCCCGGAAGAGGAGATCTTTGGCACATTTAAAATAGATGATGACACATTTGTGATCTCTAAAGCAACGGCACACAAATGCCCAAGATGTTGGAAGTATCAGGCACAAGAGGAAGAGACCCTCTGTGAGCGCTGTCAAAGTGTTGTAGATGCCTAATTTCAATGAGCCGGTAACACTCTCATTTGTTGCAGCTACGGTGGGTGCAATATTTATTGTTATCGGCATCGGTATATTTTTAGTGAAAAAGTTTAAATAGAAAAGGAAAGATAGTGATCACATTAAAAGAAGCGCTTACTCTAAGCAAAGATGAACTGAACAATTTTAAAGAAGAACTCAAAACAAAGATCGAAACCAATAAAGATTTAAACGCCTATATTGATGTTAACAGTGTGGGTGAGGGTGTGCCAATCGCCATCAAAGACAATATTCAGGTAAAAGACTGGTCTGTAACATCAGGAAGCAGCATACTTCAAGGCTACATTGCTCCTTACAATGCCACGGTGATTGAGAAGATGTTACAAGCGGGACTCAGCCCATTTGGCAGAACAAATATGGATGAGTTTGCCATGGGTTCTACTACCGAGTCAAGCTTTTACGGCAAAACACAAAACCCTCATGCAAGTGACAGAGTACCGGGTGGAAGTTCAGGCGGTTCAGCTGCTGCGGTTGGTGCGGGAGTAGCTATTGCCGCGCTTGGAAGCGATACCGGTGGTTCTATCCGTCAGCCTGCTGCTTTTTGTGGTATAGTGGGGATGAAACCCACTTACGGAAGAGTAAGTCGTTATGGTTTAGGTGCTTATGCTTCGAGCCTTGATCAGATCGGTCCAATGACACAAAATGTTGAAGATGCCGCAATCCTATACGATATCATCAGCGGAAGCGATGATAAAGACTCCACCAATGCACAAAAAGATGACAAAGTAGTGCCAAACCTTGACCCTTCAAGAAAACTTACCATTGCCATACTTCCAAAGTATGTTCAAAATGCCGGTGAGGATGTAAAAAAAGCGTACGAAAAAGCTGTGCAGGCACTCAAAGATGCAGGTCATACTATAGTTGAGCGTGAGCTTATGGATGCAAAGTTTGATATCTCTGCATACTACATCACTGCTACAGCCGAAGCTACTACAAACCTTGCACGTTATGACGGTATCCGTTACGGAAATCGCGTTGAGGGGAAAAACCTTGAAGAGACTTTTATCAACACTAGAAGCGAAGGTTTTGGTGATGAAGTGAAGCGTCGTATATTACTTGGTAACTTTGTACTCTCAAGCGGTTACTATGAAGCGTACTATGTAAAAGCACAAAAAACAAGACATATCATCAAAGATGAATATGCAAAAATCTTTGAAAATGTTGACTTGATTCTCTCACCTATAGCGCCGGGTGTTGCTCCAAAATTTGGTGAGCTTAGCAACCCTATGGATATGTACCTGAGTGATATCTACTCTATCAGCGTAAACCTCGCAGGTCTACCTGCTCTTTCACTCC
>JALUKO010000096.1 GCA_027056525.1 Helicobacteraceae bacterium
ATGAGAAGAGTGATCCTTATGCTTTTTACAGCGAAGTACCTCCAAAGTCAGCTTCACGAATATGGAATCTGGAAGATTACCACTGGCATGACAATAGTTGGATGCTTGAGCGTCATAAACATAATTCCAAAGATGCTCCTGTGAGTGTTTATGAAGTGCATTTGGGATCATGGAAGAGAAAACATGAAGAGCAGGAGCGTTATTTAAGTTATAGAGAATTGGCAGTAGAATTGGTTCACTATGTCAAAAGTATGAACTATACACACGTTGAATTTATGCCGCTAACGGAGTACCCATATTTTGGTTCGTGGGGTTATCAGGTGGTTGGATATTTTTCTGCAACGGCACGCTTTGGTGAACCTCAGGATCTTATGTACCTCATAGATACATTGCATCAAAATGGCATAGGTGTTATTATGGACTGGGTTCCTTCACATTTTGCAGTAGATATGCATGGACTTATAAACTTTGACGGGACAGCTCTTTATGAGCATGAAGACCCAAAACAGGGGTATCATCCTGAGTGGGGAAGTATTATTTTTAATTATGGCCGTAATGAGGTGAAATCATTTTTGATCTCTTCGGCAATGTTCTGGCTTGAAAAGTACCATGTAGATGGCATTCGAGTAGATGCAGTCGCTTCGATGTTATACTTAGACTATGCTAGAAAAGAGGGGGAGTGGATCCCAAATAAAGATGGTGGCAATGAAAATCTTGAAGCAGTTTCTTTTTTAGGCAAGCTGAATGAAAGTGTATATAACGAATACTCAGACATTATGATGATAGCAGAAGAGTCAACCTCTTGGCCAATGGTGACAAAACCTACACATTTGGGTGGACTTGGTTTTGGGTTTAAATGGAATATGGGCTGGATGCATGATACTTTAAAATACATGAGTTATGATCCAATTTACCGCAAACATCACCATTCGCAGTTAACGTTTAGTATGTGGTATGCTTTTGATGAACAATTTATGTTGCCATTAAGTCACGATGAGGTGGTTCATATGAAAGGATCCCTTATCAACAAAATGCCGGGTGATGAGGAGCAAAAGTTTGCAAATCTTCGTAGTATGTATGCTTATATGATGGCACATCCGGGGAAAAAGTTACTTTTTATGGGTGGTGAAATAGCCCAATACTCAGAGTGGAACTATGAAAAAAGTATAGAGTGGCATCTTTTGAAACATCCACACCATCTAAAGCTTCAAAAGATGATGTGTGATCTTAACTCTATCTATAAAAAAGAGCGAGCTTTGTATCTTTATGATGAGAAGCGTGAGGGATTTGAATGGATCAATGAAAATGACAGTGATCATAACTGTATAAGTTTCATACGAAAAAGTGACAAAACAGATGAAAATGTTTATGTAGTATGTAATTTTGCCAATCAAGAGCACTCCGCATACTCCATAGGTGTCCCTTACGAGGGTGAGTACGCAGAAATATTCAATTCCCAATCAGCATACTATGGGGGGAATAACATTGGAAACCTTGGAGCGCTTTGTTCTGAAAGGATTCCCGCAAACGGGTATGATCATTCTATAAGTTTGAGCATACCGCCACTTGGTGTGATCTATCTTAAAAAAGTTTAGCGACCATCTTTTGTGCTTCGTTTTGTATAGCTTTTAGGTGCTCTTCATCTAAAAAGCTTTCGGCATAAATCTTGTAAATATCTTCTGTTCCGGAAGGTCTAAGAGCAAACCATCCATTTTTTGCGACAACTTTAAGACCGCCTATGGGTGCGTTGTTGCCCGGTGCATTTGTTAAAATAGCTTCGATCTTCTCACCTGCAAGTGTCTGCTCTTTGACATCATCAGGAGAAAGATTTTTTAAGATCTTTTTTTGCTCATCATTTGCCGGAGCATCGATCCTTGCATATATGGGTGCCCCGAATTTCTTTGTGAGTTCTTGATAATGCTCACCCGGATCACGACCTGTTTTTGTCAAAATTTCTGCTGCCAACAGATTCATGATAATCCCGTCTTTGTCTGTGGACCATACAGTGCCGTCTTTTCGAAGGAAGCTTGCACCGGCACTCTCTTCACCACAAAAAAAGATCTTGCCTTGAAGTAGATCATCTACAAACCATTTAAAGCCAACAGGAACCTCTATAACTTTTTTATCTAAATCACTTGCAACTCTGTCTATCATAGAACTGCTTACAAGTGTTTTGCCGATACTTAAGTTTTTACTCCACTGAGGGCGGTTCTGCGCTAGATAGTTTATGGCAACACTAAGATAGTGGTTTGGATTCATCAGCCCGACACTTTTTGTAACTATACCGTGTCGATCAAAATCGGTGTCGTTACCAAATGCTATGTCAAAGTTATCTTTCATGGCGACAAGTCCTGCCATGGCATAGGGTGATGAACAGTCCATTCTTATTTTTCCATCTTTGTCACAATGCATAAAAGAGAAAGTTGAGTCAAGTGTGTCATGGAAGATCTCCATGTTGAGTCCATAATACTCCTTGATAGCACTGTAGTATGCCATCCCTGAGCCACCCATTGCATCAGCACCAATCTTTATACCTGAGGTGGCTATGCTTTTCATATCTATGACATTTTCAAGATCTTTTACGTAAGGTGTAACATAGTCATATTGCTTAATATGAATAGATTTAAGCGCATCTTTGAGTGAAAGTTTTACAACATCTTTGAGTCCATCTTCCATGATGGCATTGGAGCGTTTCTCTATCCAGCCCGTTACATCCGTATCTGCAGGGCCACCATGTGGAGTGTTGTACTTAAACCCACCGTCACTGGGAGGATTGTGAGATGGTGTAATAACTATACCGTCACTTTTTGCGTTTGCATTTTTGTTGTACTCTAAGATAGCATGGGAGATTACAGGCGTTGGTGTATAGGCAAAATCTTTTGCCATATATACCTCGATTTTATTGGCTGCAAGAACTTGCAGAGCACTGATTTGAGCCGGGTATGAAAGAGCATGGGTATCCATACCTATAAATAGGGGACCGTCAATACCGGCATATTTTCTATAATCACAAACAGCTTGGGTAACTGCGAGTATATGCGTCTCGTTAAAACTGTTTTTGAGTGAAGAACCACGGTGCCCTGATGTTCCAAAGCTGATACACTCAGAACTGTTTGCCGTATCTGGAGTACGTGTGTAGTAAGCTGAGATCAACTCAGAGATATTTACCAAAATTGTTTTGGGTGCCAGTTTTGCCGCATACGGGTGTAAACTCATTGTGTGCCTTTGTGAAGATTTTAAAAGTATCGATAAAAAATAGCAATACTTTTGTAACTTTTTATGTTTATAATTGTATTATTATACAATAACTAATATGTAAAAAGGATTCTTTTATGGCAATAAAAGCAGCAATCAACGGAACAGGCAGAATAGGGATGATAGTCGCAAAGATTATTACTGAACGTGACGATATCGAACTTGTAGCGATCAACACAACGGCTACACCTAAAATGCTTGAGTATCTTTTTAAATATGACAGTGTTCATCGTGGTGTAGAAGCGAAGGTACTTGATGAGAACACTATCATGATTAATGGAAAAAAAGTAACTATGTTCAGTACTCGTGACCCTGAAGAACTTGACTTTGGTTCTGTCGGTGCTGAAGTTGTCGTAGAGTGTACGGGTGTGTTTTTAACGACTGAAAAAGCGCAGGCATATTTGAAAAACGGTGTCAAAAAAGTTGTGATGTCCGCACCGGCAAAAGATGACACTCCTACTTATGTACTTAATATCAATACGGATGACTATAAAGGTGAAGCGATCATCTCCAATGCGAGCTGTACGACGAACTGTCTTGCTCCTATATGTAAAGTTCTAGATGATGCTTTTGGAATTGACAATGGTCTCATGACAACGATCCACTCCTACACGAATGACCAAAATGTTCTCGATGTTAAACATAATAAAGATCAACGCCGTGCTCGTGCTGCAGCTGTGAACATGATCCCTACAACAACGGGAGCAGCCAAGGCTATAGCGCTTGTTATGCCTCAACTCAAAGGAAAACTCAACGGTTATGCTATGCGTGTGCCGACTCCTGATGTTTCTGTTGTTGATTTGACGGTGAATCTGAAAAAAGATGTAACAAAAGAAGATATCGACAAAGCGTTTGAAGATGCGGCGAAAACGAACTTCAAAGGGCTTATTGAGATCGACCATGACAAAAGAGTTTCAAGCGATTTTATAGGTTCTACATACAGTTCAACATATGTGCCGGATATGACGAGTGTGGTTAATGGTAACACCGTAAAGGTTCTTGCATGGTATGACAATGAGTGGGGTTACAGCTCTCGTCTTGTAGATATGTGTGTACTTGTTGGAAATAGATAATGTTACATTTCAGCCGTGACTTCGATTTTGAAGAAACGGCATCTCAAAAAAAAACCATAGAAGATGCTTTTGCAGCTCTTCTTAAAGAACATAAAGAGGGGTTTGTCGGGTATTATGACCTGCCAAAGAACTCTTTAGATATTGTACATGATGTTAAAAAGTTCACGCAAGAGAGTGAGCTTCTGAGTTCTGACCTTATTAGCGATATAGCTGTTATCGGTATTGGGGGTTCTTCTTTGGGCATAAAAGCTGTAGATTCTTTTATCTCATCAAAAAAAACAGCTTCAAGAAAACTTCATTTTTTTGAAAATTCTGATCCACTTGATATTTCGCAAAACTTGGCACAGTTAGAAAAGAAGAGCACTCTTTTTGTTGTTATCTCAAAATCCGGTTCAACTATTGAGACAACTTCTATATTTAAAACTGTCCTCGAACATTTTCATATTGATTTGAAAAGTGCCCAAAGTGAGCATATTGTTGTTATTACCGATAAAGGCTCGTCACTTTCAGAGTTCGCTAAAGATTATAAGATTAAACAATTTAATATACCAAACAATGTAGGGGGTAGGTTTTCTGTGTTGAGTGCTGTTGGTGTGGTGCCGCTTACTTTAGCCGGTTACGATACTCTCTCTCTTCTTAAGGGAGCCGATGCTTTTGTTGAGCGTTTTTTTCAAAAAAAAGAGAATCATATATTGCAAAAAGCCTGTTTTATGTATGAACACGCCAAAGAGTACCCCATAAATGTAGTGTTTTCTTATGCAACTTATTTACAAAACTTAACAAAATGGTATGTGCAATTATGGGGAGAATCTCTCGGTAAAATTGATATGAACAATCATCATGTCGGTTTAACACCAATAGGGCTGATAGGTGCAGTGGATCAGCACTCTTTTTTACAGCTTCTTATAGAAGGTCCAAAAGACAAGAGTGTTACATTTATCTGTATTGAAGATTTTGAAAATGATCTGCAGATTCCAGATATTTCACTCAAACACATAGAAAAAACTGATTTTATAAACGGCAGTAGTTTCAATACGCTTATAAATGCACAATGCGAGGCAACCAAAGAGAGCCTTGTAAATAGTGGTGTTGCAGTTGATACCATAGCCATGGATAAAATAAACGAATCAAACATAGGTGCAATGATTATCTACTTTGAGCTTTTGACCTCTTTACTTGGAGCTATGTTTAAGATCAACACTTATGATCAACCGGGCGTGGAGCTTGGTAAAAATATTTTATATGAAAAATTTCACAAAACTAAGGACAATTAATGGTACTTCACGACTATAAGTTCGACAAAAAGTATAAAAAAAGTGTAGCCTACTTTTCTATGGAGTTTGCTATACACCAAGCATTGAAAATATACTCCGGTGGACTTGGCTTTTTAGCAGGTTCCCATATGCGAAGTGCATATGATCTCAAACAAAATGTTGTTGGTGTCGGAATACTGTGGAGTTTTGGTTACTACGATCAAGATCGCCATGAAGATAGAAGTTTAAAAGCGGACTTTATTAGAAAACATTACTATTTTCTTGAAGATCTTGGCATACAGGCAACTGTCAATATACACTCACAAGATGTTCATATTAAGGCATTTTACCTTTCATCTGATGTTTTTGGTTCAGCACCTTTAATCTTGCTCTCAACTGATATACCGGAAAATGACTTTTTGGCTCGCACCATTACACACAAGTTATACGATGCCAATGAGGAAACACGCATATCTCAAGAGATTGTACTTGGTATTGGTGGTGTAAAAGTTTTAGAAGCTCTAAAGCAAAAAATAGAGATATACCATATGAATGAGGGACATGCTCTTCCTCTTGTATATGAACTGTATGCCAACAGATTCCAAGATATGCAAAAAGTTAAAGAACATGTTGTGTTTACGACGCATACGCCAGAAGATGCAGGTAATGAACAGCACAATATTCATCTGCTTCAGAAGTTTGGTTTTTTTAACGGACTCGATATGCAGACTGTACGTGAGATCACTATGGTTGATGGGGAGTCTTTCAATCTTACAGTAGGAGCATTGCGTGCTTCTAAAATGACAAATGCTGTTTCACGCTTTCATGGAGAGGTCGCAAATAGAATGTGGAAAGATTGCAAGGGTCGTTCAGAGATCATTTATATAACAAATGCTCAAAACAGCCGTTTTTGGACAGACAAAGGTATGCGCAGGGCACTGGAAGATAAAGATGATTATGAGCTTGTAGCTCGTAAAAAGCACTTGAAACGTGTTTTGTTTAATATAGTAGCTGATCAAACCGGAAAAATGTTTGATCATGATGTTTTGACCATAGTTTGGGCTAGACGTTTTGCTGAGTATAAACGACCAGGTTTACTTAAACAAGATTTTGATCGTTTTAAACGACTTCTAAAAGATCCTGAGAGACCTATACAAGTTATTTGGGCAGGGAAACCTTACCCCTTTGATGTTAATGCCGTAAATACATTTAATGAGCTTATATATCTTGGTCATGATCTTAAAAATATGGCAGTTCTAACAGGCTATGAACTTGAACTTTCCCATAACCTTAAAAAGGGTAGTGACGTTTGGTTAAATACTCCGCGTGTTTCTCGTGAGGCAAGTGGTACAAGTGGTATGACAGCGAGTATGAATGGTTCCATACATTTTTCTACTGATGATGGTTGGCATCCTGAATTTGCCAAACATGGTGTAAACTCTTTTACTATTCCTCCGATCGATCATGATAAGCCTGTAGAAGAACAAGACTATGAAGACAATAAAAACCTGATGGACATACTTGAAAATGAGATCATTCCAATGTACTATGATAAGCCTAAAAAATGGACAAAACTGATGAAAACAGCTATGAGAGATGTTGTTCCTACTTTTGATTCTGACCGTATGGCTGATGAGTATTATACTAAACTATACAAATAATTGAGCGATCTCTACAGAGAGTGGGTGTTGAGCCCGCTCCATTTTGCTATAGCTTAGTAAACTTCTTTTCTGTGTGCAATTCTAATCACTAAGATTGTAAACACTCTCTTAATTAGGACAGTTGAAATCGGAAGAATTTATCTGTTGATTGTACTTATTTAAACTCTTTTATATCTGGAAAATTTGCCACCATATCAGCATAGCATCTGTTGTTTTGTAAAGCTTGTATCACTTCTGGAAGTGGGTCTGCATAAAGCTGTTTTATGTCATACTCATTTTCTTGTGGAGCAAATGCAAGCTTCTCAACAGGTGGCGTAAACTGGGCATCTACACCTTCCTTGTTTCCCCGTGCATCGATTTTGTACCATCCATAGGCTTTGAGATACACCGCATTGAGCCCATGTAGGCAATAAACTCCCTCTTCATACTCGCTACAAGAAAGGCGTTGATAACAAAACGCAGTAGGGATGCTGTTTGCACGCAATAGCGCTGCAAGTAAAATCGCTTTGGCATAACACCAGCCCGTTTTATGTTGTAACACTTCACTCGCTTTACAAGTAATTATGTCATCTTTGAAATCTCCACTGTGCCGAATCTCATCTCGAACAAATTCAAAGCAATTTTTGGCTATTTCAGTGTCATTTTTGCAGTTTTTTGCAAGTTTGTTAGCAAGCTTTATTAGCTCTTCATTTGAGAAATCTACTATCTCTGTTACTTGTAGATAATAGTTCAACTCCATATTTTTAACACCTCATTTGCCCCTCTTTGAAACTCATAGTCACTTTTTACAATCTCATAAGTATAGCCTTTTTTGTCAACATACTCCAAAACGGCATCAAGGTGTATTGATCTTGCATTGTTCAAGTCAAGTAGTGGGAAGATGCGTACTTCATTTGCCACGCGAAGCATCTCTTTGATGGCATTTAGATGAAACTCTGCATCAAAATACTCACTATACAAAAACAAAAAATGCGAACTCCAAGCAAGGTCAAACTCTTTGTCTTTGAAGCTTAGTCTTGGAAGTTCTTGATGTTGATATCGTCCACTTCTCTTGCCATCTTCATAATCTATCAAAAACCCATCCATCGCATCTAAACGCAACTTTATAAGACTCTCAACATCTTTGATGTTTTTCCAAACAAAATTATCTTTATTATCTTTGAGTTGCTTTGCTACAACATGAGAAGTTTCTTGTACACGTTTTTGAATCTGCTCTTTAGTAAACTCATATATTGGGTCTATAGAGATGATAACTACACCTGTTTGTGTGAGTTCACTGTTCACACTAGCGGGTCCATCTCCACATCCAAGTATCTTTTTTTCTTTATCTGCCTCACTAAAGAGTCCCATCTCCCGATACTCTTTCAGATTTCTTCCCCATGGGACTACATGTTGTAGTTGCATATCTTACTCCAAATATATTGATGATTTAATTATAGGATATATTTTCTCATTTTAGCGCTTGCCTTGAGTATACAACATACTTAAAAGTGCAGGCAACAACACCAAATCAAATAAAAGCGCAATGTTTAAGGCACTCACTGTAACTATTGCGAAGTTTACATTTGGCACAAAACTACTCACACCAAAGATGGCAAAAGTGACAGAGAGGATGAGGGTTGTGAGTATCATGGCATTGCCGCTATGGCTGATAATGTAGTCTATGCTCTCTTCAAAACTTCGCACCTTTATAGATTCAAAATACTTGCTAAAAAAGTGGATGGTATCATCCACGGCGATGCCTAAGATAACTGCAGCCGAAATCGCCACCCCAATATCTACACTGATGCCCAAATACCCCATAATGCCACCTACAACAATGATGGGTGCGATATTTGGTAGTAAAAAGAGCCACAACATTTTAAAATTTTTAAAAATAAGCAGCATTGTAAACGCAACGATTGCTAAAGTCATAGAGATAGAGAGTATAAGTGTCTTGGTTACACTTGACTGCATATAGGCAAATATTGCCGTTTGTCCTTGTACATCAGCACTATATGGCGTTTGTTTTTTCCAATAATCTTTTATCCACTCTATCATTGCCAAATCTTCAGAAGTATCGACGATGTTTGTGTTTATGGTTAAACGCAGGTATCGCTCTTGCGTGTCCATCTTGTCGTTGAGCTCCATGCCTTGCGGCAAGCTCATGGAGTAGAGTAAAAGATACTGCGCGACTAACTTTTTATCATCTGGAAGTGCTGTTTTTGCATCGGGATTGAGTACCTTTTGCATCCTTTGTACTATATCTTTGAGTGAAGTTGTAAAACGTACATTTGTAAATCTGTTTTTAAATACCTTTTCAAACTCCATAATAGAGTCTAGAAATTCCGGCTCCTTAACACCCTCTTTTTTTCCAGAATCCAAGATGATTTCATAACGCATACTGCCGGTGAGATTTTTTTCTATAAACTCTGCTCCACTTCTTACTACTGTATCTTTAGAGAAGTATTTGATGGAGTTACTATCTATTTTGAGATGAAAAAGTCCGAGAGAAACAAGCACTATTATAACTGTGAAACAGAGCACTATTTTTTTATCATGTCTTTGTATAATTGCTCCATATCCTTGAATATTGGCAAGGTTAAGTATCTGCACCGCTGTGACTTTATCATCTCTCTTGCGTGTTAGTATAATGGCAGGCACCAAAGTGATACTTAACAAAAATGCTAAAACTGCTCCGCTTGTGATGGCAATGCCTAGTGTAGAAACAGGCTCTATCTCGCTCACTCCAAGCGTTGCAAAACCAACCACTGTTGTAAAAGAAGTCAGTGCCATAGGCACGATATTTGAGCCAAGTGCCTGCGTGAGTGCCTCTTTTGTGTAAAAGCCTTTGCTCTTATAATAAACCCACGCCAGATAAAGGTGCATCGCATCGGCTATGGCTATGGCGGTGATAAATGAGGGGATATTGACCGTAAAATTATTGAGCTTATAGCCTAAAAGCATCTGCAAACTAAGTACACTCAAAAAAGTAAAAACAACAACGACAGAGGGTACTAACACACCAAAAAAACTTCTAAATATCAAAAACAAAAATACCACCACCATCACAACAGCAAGCGGCATTAACACCATAGCATCACTTTGTGAAATACTTACAAGCGAAGCAGTAACGGCGGGGATACCTGTAATGTAGAACTTATAACCGCTTTTTTGTGACGCCTCTTTGAGAATTTTTTGCAGCTTTTGAAACAGAGCGATATTTACCGCTTCATTACTTCCTAGTTTGTCACTGAGTGAGAGTGCGAACATGGTTGTTTTAGCGTCTTTTGAGATGAGTTGATTGAGAACGAGCTTGTCTTTGAGTGCCAATGAGCTTTTTTGTGTAAGGTTTTCATCACCATATAAAAAGTCTTCCACGATGATGTCATCATCTTCACTACTGATGTATTGATAGTTGCTCAGACTATCGACCTTTCTTACGCCCTCTAACTTCTGAAACTCTTTTGTTAATTCCAGTATGCTAGATACTGCATGAGCGTTAAAAATACCCTGCTCATCACGAAAGGCTACGATGAAAGTATCATCTCCGCTAAATCGGCTTCTAAATACCTCATAATCTTTGATAATTTTAGAGTCTTTATCGAACCATATTTTATAACTTCCCTCAAATGCCAAGTTTTTCAAAGAAAGTGAAAGAAGTGCCACAAAAAGAGTAATTCCAATGATAATAAAATACTTATAGCTGTTTAAAAAATTTATATATTTTTGCACCACGATCTCCTAAAATGTGTAATGTAAAGAAAGTGTAAAACGAGAAGCATTTCCAAAACGGCTCAGAAGTGTGTTATGTGTAGAGCTGTTTATTTGAAGATACTCTCCATTAAGAACAAAACTCTCATACAGCCTTGTTTTCAGTGTTGCTTTTATCACCTGTTCATCTTTTATCATATCTTGTAAGATGCCAACTTTAAGCTCACTACTTCTGACATCATTCAAACTCATTCGCAAAGCGATAAAAACATCATTATCATATATCTCTGAAATATCTACATTTTTTAACTTTTCGTTATTGCTATAAAGATAGCTGTAGTACTCCCCAAAGAGCGTTATATCTGAAGTGCCTACAACTTCATAAAAACTTTGCTCCACTCCAACACTAAGTTGTGTATAATTACTCATCTGGGTATCATCAAGTACATCTGTGTAGGAGAGTTCCGTTTTAAAAATGGTGTCGTTATAGATAATGTGTGAAAGAAGAAGTGCTTTATTTACTCTGTAAGCATACTGTGCAAGCGTTGTTGCAGAGATGGGAATGTAGCTGCGTTTAGTATCATATCCGTGCAGTAAAATGAGGCTTGTTTCACTATCAATGAGCGTATCAGTCACGAGATTTGTTTTGAAATAGAGTGTCGGTGTGTATCTTTTATCACTCAAACGCAACTTTTTATCATACTTCATTGGAAGTGGTGCATACGGTGTGTTATTTGTCGGCAGTATTATATCTTCTTCATAAAATTTTGCACCGACTTCCAAAGAGTTTTCATCAAAATAGCGCGAAATATCAGCACCAAAAGCACCATATTTTGCACTTTTATCAAAGGGATCTTTGAGATAATTCTTTTGATTGTAGATATCTGCAATGTTAAAGCCTTCTAGCTCTCCCCAATACTTCACTCTTTTACCTAAACTCACGCTATAAGCATCGAACTCTTTGCTAATGTAGAGTTCATTCAAAAGTAAATATCGTCGCTCTTTATACTCATGACTATATAAGAACTCTACATTGGCATCTGTTTGAAGGTAAGTGTTATCCAGAGTAATTTCACTGCTGCCCTCAGCTACCACATCATTATTATGACTACTATAGGCTATACCTGAAAAACCTAGTTCTGTTTTTTGCTCAAACGCCATCAAAACACTAACAATACAAAAAAGAAAAAACGCCACTTTCATCGTAAAACTCTCTTTGAAAAGTCTTTTTTAGAGAGACCGGCTTTTATAGCATCACTATCCCAAATTAAAGTACTCTCTTTTTGGTTTTGCAGATTTTTTATAACTATTGTATGCACCCTGTAAACACCATGAAGCAAAGCATAGTTTTGAAAACTTATTTTTTTTAAAAGTCTTCCCTGTTTATCAAAGTACTCTCCAAAACGGGCTAAATACTCTTTTGTATCTATATAAATAATTTGCTTTGAATAACCGCTGTGTTTATCTTTGGGAATACGCAGCACCTCGAAATATTGCATACCATCTTTTGTGATTATTTTTGCATCTTCTGGGTAACTATAGTTTTTATAATTTTGCGAAGCTATATCTTCATAAGAGAACTCACTTGCCATAAATGAGCCAGATTTATTGCGTGAGCTGATCCGTTTTACTCGTTTAAGTGCGGGCAGATAGAGCCACTGTTTATCATCACCTCCTATCACTTCATAACTGAGCAGTTTCGTATTTTTTAAATCATTTGGATAAAGAAAAATAAGTAAAGACCTGTCCCCATTTTCTCCTTCTAACTTTTTCATCTCAAGCTTTCTTATGTTTTTATCTCCCTCGGCATTTTTCAAAATCATCGTCGTTTGTGAAATGCTGCTTTGATATCCAGATATTTGCTCATACGCTCGCTGTGCAACTTCTTCACCACTTTGTGCTAATAGCACTACAGACAAACATATAGATGCAATGATTTTTTTCATAATTTACCCTTTAAAAGTTTAAAGTAAACAATGTTAACATATACAAACTTAAATGTAAACACTGTTTACTTCTTAATTATGTTAAAATTAGACTATGATTAAACATGATTACCACCACGGAAACCTCAAAGAGGAGTTCATAACTATTGCTATGGATTTTATAGCCAAAGAAGATGTGGAAAAACTGACTCTTAAAGTGCTCTCAGATGCAACAGGAACTTCTCGCTCTGCCATCTATAAACATTTTAAAAATAAAGATGCCCTTATTGAGATCATCATAGAAAAAGGGTTTGATAAGTTTGATGCAGAAACTACACCTTATCTTCATGATAAAAACAAAGCATTGATTGACAGGTTCTATTTGACAGGCAAGCTCTATGTAGAGTTTGCAAAAAACAATCCAAATCTTTACAGACTGCTCTTTGGTAAAAAGTATGCACATATACGAGAAGAGCTTTTAAGTATAAAAGATGAAGATTGCAGCGGTTTTGCAGCACTTCAAAACACAGTAGAAGATGGACAAAAACAAGGTATACTCAAAAAAGAAGACAGTTACAGGCAAGCCATTGTTATCTGGGCAACTATGCACGGTTTATCTTCCCTTATTATCGATGGTTTTATGGATGTTGAGGAGAGTTATGAAGAGATTTATAACACTCTTTTTGAAACACTCCTTGCTGGAATGGTGGCAAATAAAGTAAAAATCATCTCAACCATTCCACTACTCAACAAACTAC
>JALUKO010000097.1 GCA_027056525.1 Helicobacteraceae bacterium
AGAGGGTGGAAGCGGAAGCATCGGAGCAACCAATGTACTGCGTGTTGTCAAAGAACAAGATCCTGCTCTGGCAAAAAAGCTTGGGGCTGCGACGCTTGCGCTTGATGCACTCAAAGGTATCTTTGTTCTAGCTGTTGCTTACTTTGTCGGTCTCAGTGAAGCAACACTTTGGGGTATTGCTGTGTTAGCCGTTGTCGGTCACTGTTTTAGTCCCTATCTTGGGTTTGAAGGTGGCAAAGGTATTGCAACCGGTATGGGTGTGATGATGTTCATGCTTCCTATAGAAACAATTATTGCTCTTGTGGTATGGGCACTTGCCGCTAAGACGATCAAAATATCTTCGATCTCATCACTGACAGGCTTAACAGCTTTGATCATAGCCAGCTTTGTAATCCACCCACAGATGCCGCATGCACCTGTACTTCTTATTGGATTTATTCTGTTTTACAAACATATTCCAAATATCATACGCCTTTTTAAAGGTGAAGAGAAACGCGTCGTATAATGAAAATCGAGATAGAGAATCTCAAGTTCCAGTGTATCATCGGTATTTTGGATTTTGAAAGAATCACTCCTCAGGATGTTATCCTCAACATAAGCATAGAGTATGACTTCATCGATGAGTTCATCAACTATGCAGATGTTACACACTCCATAAAATCTCATATGAAAAATGGTAAATTTCTACTTATAGAAGATGCTTTGAAGAGTTTATCAGAAAATCTTAGAAAAAAATTTCCACTTATAAATGAATTGAATTTAAAAATCACAAAACCCTCTATATTGCCCGACTGCATGGTAAGTGTAAGCGATAGGTATATATTTCAATCTTAATTGTAAGTTAATTTTTTTTTAAAAAAAATTGAAAAAAACTTTAAAGTAACCTAAAATTATGCTATCATTTCGCCAAAATATTCACTGATAGGAAAAATTGAATGCGCATTCTGATTATAGAAGATGAAGTAACATTAAATAAAATGCTTGCTGAAGGACTAAAAGAATTTGGTTACCAAAGCGATGTAGTTGAAACTCTTAAAGATGGAGAGTACTATTTAGATATTCGTAATTACGATCTGGTTTTAATGGACTGGATGCTTCCGGATGGGAACTCTGTAGATATCATAGGTGATATTAAAGCTAACACGCCAAAAACAGTTGTGGTAGTGCTTTCTGCTCGTGATGACAATGAAAGTGAGATTGAAGCTTTACGTGCCGGTGCTGATGACTACATAAGAAAACCTTTCGATTTTGATGTACTGATCGCCCGCTTGGAAGCTCGTCTTCGTTTTGGTGGAAGCAACATCATTAAAATTGAAGATTTAACGATCAATCCTGAAGAGGAAAAAATCACATACAAAGAAGCAGAGATTGAACTTAAAGGAAAACCTTTTGAAGTTCTTACCCACCTTGCTCGTCACCGTGATCAAATCGTTTCCAAAGAGCAACTTCTTGACGCTATCTGGGAAGAGCCGGAGCTCGTTACTCCAAACGTGATCGAGGTTGCTATCAATCAGATTCGTCAAAAAATGGATAAACCGCTAAGCATTACAACTATCGAGACAGTTCGTCGCCGTGGTTACCGTTTCTGCTTTCCTAAAGAAGTAAACTAATACTTTTTTCAACCCCTTAGGGGTTAGCCCCCTTTTTAATCTCTTTCTTTTTAAACTTACTAGGTTATAATTACATCAATTATTTTCAAGGTTATAGCATGTTTTCTAAAAGAAGTATCAGACGAAACTTTTTAATCCAACTTATTTTTGCTTCTGCTTCGCTTATATTTATATTTTCATCTTTTTTATACCTTTACATCGAAAGCTCCATTTATGATGAAAAACGCCTAGAACTTCTGCAACATGCCAAAAATATTGCCAATAACAAGTCTATCGTACAAATGGATATGACGACAGGTCCCGTCGACGCTTTTTTAAACCTCGATATCGAAGTGATCTTTTTACAAAAAGAAAACACAGATGTCGATCTCTATGAAAAAACTGTAGATGGAAGAACATACCTCACGCTTTTATACCCATTTGATCTGGAAGATTTGAGTTATCTGCAGATCACAAAAGAGATCACCCCGACAAAACAACTACTCGATAAAATACTCAACTATATTTTCATCATCAATATTGCAGGTTTTTTACTGGTTATTATCTATGCCGTTACTCTTTCAAAAATGCTTGTAACACCTGTAAAAACTCTGAGTGCAAGACTTTCAAATATGAATGAGAACCTTATGCGCCCCATCAAGGTTGAAGA
This sequence comes from Helicobacteraceae bacterium, assembly GCA_027056525.1. Classification (GTDB taxonomy): domain Bacteria; phylum Campylobacterota; class Campylobacteria; order Campylobacterales; family Sulfurimonadaceae; genus Sulfurimonas. The sequence continues at coordinate 2,260 of JALUKO010000097.1, forward strand.
GCTTCCAGATGAATTTGAACCCCTTGGAACTACCATCAACCATCTGATTGCCCGCATACAAAACTTTGTCAAATACCAAAAAGAGCTTTTCATCGGAACGGCTCATGAACTTAAGACCCCTTTGGCAGTTATAAAACTTAAAAATCAAGTCACACTTATCAAAACAAGAACACCCCAAGAGTACATCGAAGCGCTCAAAATAACGAATAAAACGATCGATGAGATGAATATCATTGTCTCAAATATCCTCAATATCGGGAGACAAGAAGGTGCGCAGCTTGACAAGCCTATAGAGGTAGATGTTATTAGTATTTTAAAACAAAAAGCAAACGACTTCAAACTTCTGGCAGAACATGAAAACAAGCATCTCAACATAAGTTTTGAGCCGAGTGGTTTCATGGCAACCCTACAGGTAAGCCTTCTTAATCAGATCATTCAAAACTTCTTACAAAATGCACTCAAGTTTACACCTGAGGGTAAGAGTGTTACGCTTCAAAGCTCTCAAGATGACTTTGGACTGCTTATAGAAGTGATAGATGAAGGGTGTGGTATAGATGATACAGTAGACCTCTTTGCTCCGTTTAAACGCCAAGGAAACAAGTCCGGTGTCGGTTTGGGCTTATTCCTTGCAAAAAGTGCTGCAGATGCTCTTGGAGCTAAGATAAAGATACAAAACAGAAAAGATGGAGTGAGTGGAACTGTTGCATCACTGCAACTAAATTCCAAGCTATCTTGTATTCTCCCCCAAAATAAATAGACTAAGCATCAAATTTCAAATACAATAAAGCTTTATTTTGATATAAATCGAGCACATATAAATAAATAAAAATAATCTTCTACAAAAGAAGTATAATAATATAAGGTTTTTTAATGGCATTATTGATAAATGATGAATGTATAGCTTGTGATGCTTGTCGCGAAGAGTGCCCAACGACAGCAATTGAAGAGGGAGACCCAATCTACTTTATAGATCCGGATCGATGTACAGAGTGTGTAGGTGTTTATGATGAGCCCTCATGTATCTCTGTTTGTCCTGTTGATTGTATTGTCCCGGATAAAGACAATGTAGAATCAATTGCAGAACTGCAGTTTAAATATAAAAATATTTTAGAAGAAGAGTAAAGTTTGGCAAAACGGGTAGCGGTCATAGATATAGGTTCTAACTCTGTTAGAATGGTTATATATGAAAAAACCTCCCGTTATGCATTTCACCTTTTGCATGAAGCTAAAAGTAAAGTACGTATCTCTGAAAATGCCTACCAAAACGGTGGCAATCTCCAAGAACTTCCAATGCAGAGGACTTTTGATGCACTCCATGATTTTGTCACTATTGCAGCATCATTTAAGTCCAGAAAAATTTTATGTGTTGCGACATCTGCACTAAGAGATGCACCCAATAAAAAAGAGTTCTTAAAACGAGTTTCCAAACAATTAGATCTTAATATTAAAATAATCAACGGTGAGAGAGAAGCCTACCTTGGCGGTATCGCCTGTGCCAATCTCCTTGCAAACCAAACCAATGCTTTAAGCATTGATATTGGCGGTGGTTCCACCGAGTTCTCCATGATTAACAATAAAGAGGTAACAAACACCCTTTCGCTTAAACTTGGAACAGTTCGCATTAAAGAGCTTTTTTTCGACACAAATAAAATAGATGAAGCCATACTATACATCGACTCAAAACTTCAAGCACTCGAAAATGTAAATGCACAAACTATTATAGGTATAGGTGGAACATTCAGAGCACTCTCAAGTGCTATTATGCAAAACAACTGCTATCCACTGAACAAGCTTCACAGTTTTGAATGTCACGCAGAGGAGTTCAACAGCTTCATTACAGCCGTTTTAGAAGCAAACGAAGAACAACTTTGTAAACTTGGCATTAAAAGTGAAAGATTTGATGTTATCAAACCGGGAGCTTTGATACTGCAAAGACTTCTCAAAAAAATAGATGCAAAAAAACTCATTACAAGTGGCGTAGGTGTCCGAGAAGGGGTATATCTAGCTGATCTTCTGAGAACCTCCAAAGACAAGTTTCCTGCCAACTATAATGTATCTGTAAAGTACTTGCTCGATGCTCATGTTAAGGATATGGGATTTTGCAATCAACTCAACAAACTCAGTAAAAAAATTTTCGATCTTACATACCAACATCTTGGGCTAGATTACTCATATAGATATGAACTAGGCATTGCAGCAAAACTCTACCCCATAGGAAGTAATATCCATTTTTACTCTAAAAATAAACATACGTACTACTTGATTCAAAGTGCATTAGAGTACGGTTTTACCCATAAACAGATCACACTTATAGCCAGTTTAACCAGATATGCAAAGAAAAAACTACCC
>JALUKO010000098.1 GCA_027056525.1 Helicobacteraceae bacterium
AAAATCGTTAGGTTTTAAACGATGAAAATAACCACTCATCAAGTTGCTTGAACCACCGACCATACTGCCGTTCCAAAAGCTCCAGCTATACTCCTCACCATCATAACGAGTAAGTGTTCCATCTTCGGCTCTGTCGATGATGATATGTTTCTCATCTTTAAGAAGCGGGGTATAGAGATCCCGTCGAGAGACTGCCAGTTCATCTTTTGTAAAATCCGCTTCGGTGTACTCTTTGCCTTTTTCAAGCACTACCACATTAAAACCTGCATTGCTCAGCTCATATGCTATGGGTGATCCGCCCGCACCGCTACCGATAATACATACATCATAGATCATAACACTGCCTTTTTTGGTCTTGGAAGCCCCGGATGGTGTTGAAGCCACTTCCAACCCGACTCATCGGTATTGATACCATAGATAGGATCACCCAACATCGCCTCAAACAGATAACCAAAAATGGCATGAACAAAGCTCTCACCCCAGCCAGAAGCTGTTACACTTTGTAAAACCGCTTCTCTTTGTTGCTTTGCAAGTGCTACATAGGGCTTATGAAATATCTCCAATGCCTCCTCGTTCAACCACTGAATACCGTTACGGATAAACTCTTTTTGCTTTTGTGAAACACGGGAGTGTTGCAAGATCACAGCGAGGTAGCTCTGTGCGTGAACCTCTTGGGGAGTTGGGGCATTGGTGGTGTTGCCAAAGAGGTCTTCTTGGAGCACTTGTATGGTCTGCATCGTACTGATCGCTCCAAAGAGCCTGCCACTGCAAAACACCAAAACAGCACCACCTAAAAAACCTTTCTGGAAGAAATAGCGTCGCGACTTTAAAAACATATCTTATTGTACTCTTTGTACATTAACAGCTACTTCTTTTTTTAGCGGCATGTAAAAAAAGGGGGAGGGGAAGGTTTGCAAAAAGATCTCAACATCTCTTTGCATTGAACTTATTTAGTGCCACATTTTCCTGTACCACATTTACCGGCACCACATTTCATGGCTGATTTTTTATCAGATTCATGGCTTTTTGCTTTTGCTTCTGCTTTTGTTGCATCGCTACATTGACAATCATCGCAACTCATAGCTTTTTCAGGAGCTTTTTGTGCACTTCCACACTTTCCTGCACCACATTTCATATCAGAAGCACTTAACGAAGTAGCACCAATTCCTGTAAATAAAGCCGCACTAACAAGAAGTGCCATCAAACCTAATTTTTTCATATTTTTTCCTTTGAGATTATATGTGGATAATTGTATCAGAAATAAGTAATATTTATGTAGCGTATATTACATTTTTTGTAATTTAAGGAAAAAACTCTTCATTTGAAACTGATGCCAAGTATTTTGCCTAAATGCAGTATAATTTCAAAAACAGATAAAAGGCTATCTCATCATTATAAGCAAGCAAACACCCGCTGAGCAGTTTCGCTCATTTTACACCTCGCAACATATCAACAACATGGAAGAGCTTCTTGAGTTCTTTAGTATATTTGGAGGTGTTGAGTGGGATAGCATAGATACTTCCAAACCAATCATACAGCTTATAGAGGAGTTAATACTCCAAGACTACTCTTACATACGCAATGATGTGAGCGAAATCACTTCAGGCTCTCCAACATACCATGCGATCCTTACAGGTATTGCTCTTGGTGATGGGAAACTCAGTAGTGCATTTAAACGTGCCAATGTCCCTCAGGAGGTTGGAGCCAAAGCAGTTGAGGAGCTTTGTGAGCTTGGGCTCATAAGGGTTGAGAAACCTAAAAAAGTATTTACCTCATGGGCTGATGCGTACCCTATACCAAACAAGCTTATTTTCACTTCACCTTTTTTACGATTTTGGTTCGCCTTTGTCTCCCCTTTGTTTCAAGGGATCAAAGAGGGTAACTTTAAAGAGGTGCAAGAGCGTTTTACAAATCGACAACAGGAGTTTGTACGCCCAATATTTATTCAATTGTCACATGAACTTCTCAAACAAAACTTTCAAGATGACCCTATTGTGGAAGTGGGAAGTTACTGGGACAAAAAGATAGAGATAGATATATTTGCCAAAACAGCTTCAGGAAAAACAGTTGTAGGCTCTTGTAAATACACCAATGCAAAAGTAAAAAAAAGTGAACTCTCTGCTTTAGAAGAAAAATGTACTCAAGCGAAAATCGATGCTGATATATTTGTACTCGTGAGCAAAAAAGGGTTTTCAAATGAGCTGAAGTCTCTAAAAAGTGACACTTTGAAACTTTTGAGTATAAAAAGCTTCAAAAATCTGTTGGTTAACTCAAATAAAATATAATTGAACCCTAACATATATCAAGAACGTTGATCGTTTTTTTTGATAGACTTAGAGCGTTTGCAATATCTTTGCAAAGTAACTGCCACACAGGCCAAGAGATATGACTGAAGAGAAATTTATAACAGACAGTGAAACCGTCTTAAAATTTATACAATATTATTGTGATCATCAGCACCATAATGAAGAGAAAAAAGAGGAAACCATTAGACTGGTGTATGATGGTAGAGACCTCAAACGCTCTGTTGAGTACAATCTCTGCACCGAATGTAAACAAACCCTGTTTTACTCCTATATAAAGCTTCAAACATGCCCTTATGAAGAAAAACCAAAATGTCGCAAATGTCCAAAACCATGTTATGGCAAATATGAGTGGAAGAAGCTTGCAAAAATCATGAAATACAGCGGTATGAGGCTTGGTCTTCTTAAAATCAGAACAATGTTCAAAAGAAACAAAAAAGAAAGCGCATGAAACAAAAAATCCTACTTGTGCACGGATGGGGCGGAAGTGACTTTCCCCATTGGCAAAGTTGGCTTGCCGGTGAGATAGCAAAGGACTACGGTACGGTTTGCTTTGCAAAACTCCAAGATATGCAACTTCCAAACAAAGAGGTATGGGCACAGCAACTCAAAGAACACGTAGAGAGCTTTGATCCTGATGTGGTGATCTGCCACTCAATCGCAAATATCCTTTGGTTTCATCTTTGTAATGAAGCCAGGCTTTCACAAGTAAAGAAACTCTACCTTGTGGCTCCACCGAGTTTACAATGTGACATAGAGGAACTGAAAAGCTTTTTTCCCATAGATATCCCACACAATCTTTATGCGCAAGAGGTCATACTCATAGCATCCACCAATGATCCCTATATGACACTCAAGGAGGCACAAACACTAGGGCAAAGTCTCGGTGTTGAGATGAAAGTGCTTCAAAATGCCGGTCATATCAACGCTGAGAGTGGCTATGGCGAATGGCTATGGATAGTGCAAGATCTCAAAGATTTAGAGAGTGCTATGTAACTAACTCGTTCCCATGCTCCTGCGTGGGAATGCATACACCCTCTAGTAATCTACACTGTTTGTTAAGAGACATATTAAGCTTGGGATCAATCATAGATTTTCTCTCTTTAGATGATGCCAAGCTGACGAGCTTTCCCACCGCAAAATCTCTCTCAAGTGTCAATTCACCCACTTTTTTTGCCATATAATCTTTGTCTTTTTGAAGAACTTCAATCTTGTCTTTATATTCCTTGACAACTGTGCTCTTATCAAATGCAAGGCTCATATTATCAAGGAACTGTTTTTTCCATTGTTTAAGACTTGCTGGTAATACTTCATATTGACTTGCAATCTCATTGATGGTCTTTTCACCCTCTAAAACTTCTAGAACCAATTTAGCTTTAAAATCTGCATATAACTTTTTCTCTTTTTACTCATTTGTGAATCCCCATATTTTCTATTTTTATTCTAACATTTTGAAATTAAAATCTGAAATTTACTGGTTCGATTTTTGGGGTTCATTATAAATGATCAACTGACTGATATCTGATAATAGAATGCTGCAGTTTCACTATACTGACATCCAAAAAAACCAATACACCCAACTTTTAGATATTCACAAGAATAATTATTATAGAATCCTACATACAATTTAAAAAACTTCTCAATGGGGCATTAGCTCAGCTGGGAGAGCGCTTCGCTGGCAGCGAAGAGGTCAGCGGTTCGATCCCGCTATGCTCCACCATTGAACCACTCACACCGTCTACAAAGCTACTTCAGTAGCACAACCGTTTCTTTCTCTTTGCTACAATAAACAAAAAATAGAAGGGGATAATTATGTCTTTAATAATGCTTATAGTTATGAACTTGGCCGTTATGGGCTCACTATATTTAGCACTTTTTATACTAAGTACATTCTTTGGTATCCATATCGACTCACAAAGTATGGGCGGGTTATTTATGATGGCTGCATTTTTCGGTTTTGGAGGGAGTTTTCTCTCTTTATTTCTCTCCAAATGGATGGCTGTTCGGGGGATGGGTGTGCATATCATCGAACAACCAAGGGATGAGTTTGAAAGATGGCTCATCGCTACGGTAGAGAAACAATCACGCGCTGCAGGTATCGGTATGCCCGAAGTTGGTATGTTTGACGCTGCGCCCAACGCTTTTGCAACAGGCTGGGATAAAAACAACGCATTGGTGGCGGTGAGCAGCGGACTGGTACAAATGATGAGCCGCGATGAGATCGAGGGTGTACTCGCCCATGAGATCTCTCATGTAAAAAACGGAGATATGGTCACTATGACACTGATGCAGGGAGTACTCAATA
>JALUKO010000099.1 GCA_027056525.1 Helicobacteraceae bacterium
GCATAAGAAAATCATCCTCAATTAAACATCTTTGGGATTTACAAAACGCTCATTTTTTTTTATTTTTTCCCAAAGTAAACTATCTTCAAAACCGTTAAGTATATCTTTTGAAAAAACGATTTTTGATAGCTCTATGATTCCCATATTTTGAGAATATGCATCATCCTCAAAAGCCTGAGCATAACCTGTTTGCGTCTCATGTACTATGACACTGTGAAGCTTCACCTCTTTTTCACCATTGACACTGCTTGTAAGCTTGAGAAGTTTATCTATCATTACAAAAATCACCCTTGCAAACTGCTCTGCTGATGGAGAGACCGGAAGCAGTACCCATCTTTGAGAGTGCTTTTGCATATCTTGTATATACTCATCATCATCACCATTCCAAAGCGCAATAGCATGGTCAAAACTCTCTATAAGCGCTTTCATATTCTGTTTCATCAGCCCAAAGTCATAAACCATCTGCCCGTTATCTAAAAAGTTAGACTCAAATAACAGCTCAACCTTATAGGAGTGTCCATGCACAGAACTTCTGCACTTTACACTCGAACATCCCCGAACTACATGAGCATTTTCAAATGTAAACAATTTTCTAATTATCATAACTCACCTTATACACCCTTGTTTTGATCCCAGACTCTTATGTGAAGTCTATCACTAAAAATATAACCTTTTGCCTTACAAAACTCTATAAGCGGTTCTGTATTGCTCTGCAGCTCCTCTTTACTTCCCCCAAGAGGCATACAATAGACCTGTGTTGCGGGAGCATGCATAATAACAGTGCTTATCTCCTCCTCAAGACCAAGATCTATCGATGCCGCATCGATAGAAAATTTGAAAAAAGCCTCTTTGGCATTGTAAGCGATCGTATGGAGCACATCACCTCGAACTCTTTTTGTAAAAGGCTCTTGAGAATTTGAAAGTTTTACAGAAAGAGCAAAAATACACTCTTTGTAAACAGGGTACTTCTCAAAATCAACACCCAATGAGCCATTTGTTTCAAACGTTATCTTATGTCCACGTTCTCTAAGCTTTTGTAAAAAAAGTACAAATATCTCATCATGTGCATAAATAAGAGGCTCTCCACCTGTAAGAACAATATCCACAGCTTCTGGAAGCTCATACAACTCCAAGACTTGTAGCAACTCTTTATGGCTTTGTATCTGTGCCCAAGTGTATGAGAAGTGTTCTTTATTGACTGCATACACAGTGTCACACCCTAAAACTTCAGCCCCGTCACTCGCTTTTTCTTTGCATCCAAAACCTTCACATTTCATATTGCATCCGCCAAAGCGAAAAAAAACTGAGGGAGTTCCCGTATATCTACCCTCACCCTGAATAGAGTAAAAATGTTCCACTAGATACAACAATACTCACCCGCCTGTTTCATAAAATGCACGCTCGGATGACTCACCTTCCTCTCCACCCCAACGGTTTTTCTCAGGCTTGGTTCTTACAACCTCTTTTAAAACAAGGGCAGCACCTTTGATATCTCCTCGCTTGATCGCTTCAGAGATACTCATCGCCTCATCAAAATACAAACAGGGAATAAGTTGCCCCTCTGCAGTGAGTCGTATGCGATTACATTGTTTGCAAAAATCATCTCCATATGGCTCGATGATTCCAAACCTGTACCCATCTTGCATCACATAATAGTGCGAGGGAGAACTTCCATCAAAACCCTCATCTTCAAACTCATACTTCTGAGCCAAAATATCTAAGAGCTCTTTAGATTTCATCCCTGAAATAGCTTTAGAAGCATACCTGTTTTCCATATACTCAATAAATCTGATACTCATGCCTCTCTCTTTTGAGTACTCTAAAACATCTGTGATCTCATCGGCATTCATCCCTTTCATGGGAACCATATTGACTTTTACTTTGAGTCCCACTTTCAGTGCTTCATCAACACCTTCTAAAACATTTTTCAGTACATCTTTACCCGCTATGGCTTGAGCAACTTCGGGCTTAAGTGTATCTATGGAAACATTTATGCGTTTTAGTCCTGCATCGCGAAGCTTTTGAGCTGTCCCCTTAAGCAGGTAAGCATTGGTAGTCATTGCGAGATCGATACTTGCCTCATAATCATAGATCATCTTGACAAAGTTATCCAAGCCTTCGCGTAGTAAAGGTTCTCCACCCGTTATACGGATCTTTTTTACACCTTCATCTATAGCTATCTTTATAAATTCAAAAAGTTCTTCAAATGTGAGTAAATTCTCTTTTGGTACCCATGTAAAAGGTTTTTCCGGCATACAGTACTGGCATCTAAAGTTACATCTCTCGGTTACAGAGACACGAAGATAGTCCACTACCCTCTCATAGCTATCAATGAGCATATAATTTCCTGTGATTTTTGTTGTATGTATTATATCTGCTAGATATAAAAATAGCTTTGATGAAAGTCATAAAGCTATTTTGCCAAGATATCGGCTTTGAGTTTTTCAAACTCTTTTTGTGAAATGATCCCTTTTTCTTTGAGAGCATATGCTTTTTCTATCTCATCTGTTTTACTTAAGCTAGGTGTTCCTTTTGTATCATCATTCTTTTCAACAAGTTCTGTAACAACATACTCTTGAGAGTTTACCATGGAACCTGAAAGCCCTGTTGTTTTGATCTCTTGAGCACCAATTTTCTCACTTACATGTTCAAACGCAAAACTTCCATCTTCTAGATCACCTGTAACTCTCAGATAATATATATGTCCCGCCTCTAGATTTAGAGTAAGCTTTTTTTCCTCTACTTCTGCTCTAGTGGCTGAAAATGTTGTTTTGCCGGGTTTTACATCAAGTGCGATATACTCATTTGTATAAACTCTCTCATCAAGTCTTTTATTGTTTATTCTCACTACATAATAGGAGCTGTATCCCCCTTCTATAAGTTCAGAATACGGGGAAACATACACATAAACCAAAGCAGCATCAGATAAAGGCTCTTGCGCCTTAAAAGCTACTTTCTCTCCACAGGCAGCTATAAACAATAAAACAATTGACAGTAAAAATATTTGAATCGATTTCATCTTCTCTCTTTAGTAGTAAGTTTAAAGGATTATAGCATAATTAAGGATTTGAAAATGTAAAAAGTGGGGTTATTCCCAAGCAAAAGCTTGAGAATATTTTAGAAGCTAATCGCTTTTTAGAAGTTGTAACGAGCCCAAACACGTACAGTATTTGTAGCATCATCAGCACTTTCTAACTTAGTGTTAAGCAATGCAGCCAAATAAGTTACACCACCCGATTTAACTTTATAGATAAGCTCTAAATCAGTATAATCATTACCGTTACCATTTAAGTTTCTTGCACCCGCAGTAGTCATAGTACCTTGAGCAATGATTTTACCTGCATCACCAAGACTATATATACCTTTTAGCATAAAAGTTTTTGCATCAAGTGCTATAGCATTTTGGTTGGCGATCATCTGAGTGTAGAGTGGAGTTTTTACACCTGTAGTGTTTTTAACAGCTACTAGGTTTTTAGTACCATCTTTCTCACCGCTAACATATGTGTATGCCAAACAAAGATTTAAAGCTTTTACTGGAGCCAAACCAAGTTTACCACCCATTGCCGTTGTATCTGTAAATTTAGCAGCACCAAGATCATCAGGCATGATCGAACCACCTTGTAGTCCAAGTTTCATACCCATTGGAAGATCTTTTGGAGCTATTTTAGCATCTAGCCAAACAACATCAGCACCAGTATCTGCACCAGCTACTATATCTGTACCTGTACCACCATCAATTTTTGCCAAAGAGTAGTATGAAGCAGTGATCGTAGCCATTGGAACTGCAGTTGTTTGTGCAGTCAACATGTAAGCTGTACCACCAATATTTGTAGCGCCCGCAGTCGTTGAAACATCCAAGTTCGTAGTATTTCCGATGTCGTTTTTAGAGTTATTACCTCCAGAAACATACGCACCAACTAAAGTAGTGTTAGGAATATCTGTATTTACAGCTAAGATTGCATCAAATGTATTTTTATATACATTCCAGCTTTCTGAATATGCAAATGGAGAAAGAGACTTAGGAAGCTCTTGACGACCAATCTTTACAGTAGTATTTCCAACTTTTTTAGCAACAAAGAATTTAGTTAAAGCCAAATCATTTGTATTGGAGCTACTCGCAGTTAAACCTGTTGGTACATCAGTAACACCTTGTCTTGTTCCAGCAACAAGATTTTTCTCTAAACCTGCAGTCCCCAAGTATGTTAACTGAGATCCAAAAGAGAAGTTATTTTTAAGATCTGCATCAAAGTTTAACTGAACACCAACATTTGCAGATGAAGTTGCCTGGTCAAAAAGATCACCATTTCCAGCAGCGTCATTTGTCTGATAGTAAACCGTCGCCTCACCAGTTGTTACAAAGTCTATACCCTTATCTGCAGCCATAGCAGATGTTACGATTAGCGACGCAGCCGCTAAAGAAACCATAGTTTTTTTCATTCAATTCTCCTGTTTGTATGTTAAATTTACCACTATATTGAAGTGATAGCAGAAAAACAGCAAGTGTCATTCCACTATCACTTCGACATATATGATATATTACGAATCAAATATATTATATATATATAAATTTTAATCTAAGTTTAAATGGATTGTTTTATTTGTAAGT
>JALUKO010000100.1 GCA_027056525.1 Helicobacteraceae bacterium
TTCCAATGATACATCACCCGGTTTTTGATCTTTAAATAATACTAAATCATTCTTACCGCGCTTACCAAATAACATATCTGGCTTAGCAACTAGTGGTTCTTGCTTTAGCCACTCAAAACCATGTTCCTCAGCTTTTGCTAAAAGTTCTGCTCCGCTTGTTACTAGAACAGACTTAAATCCATAATGAAACCCACTAAAATAATTTTCCCATTGCTTAGAAAATAATGCTTTACCATCATACTCTCGTATCGCTTTTTGAGCCATAGAAACTCCCTATTTTGATATTTGGGGCTTATTTTAGCATATCTTATTAAATTAATATCATCAGTTAATACTTAGGAATGAATAGATCTATTTATTGTTTATATTTGTAACATACGCAGAATACACAGGTTTGTTTTTGTAACTAATAGTTACATTTAAAGCATTTTCAGATTCTACTTTTTTTTCTCGAAGTATATACTTTTCACACTCTTTTATACCATAAAACCTGAGTCTTAAGGCGAGACTTTTTTTGGTATGAACACAGTTTATATTTTTCTTTTTTAACTCCAAGGCAAGCTCTTTTACAACATGCATTTTATATGCAAAATGTTTTTGAGGTTCATCAAGTACCAAATAAAAATATTTATTAAAAAGGACAAGAATACTGTTCAATGTTAAAAAGAGTAAAGTAATAATAAATAAAACTCGGTATTTTGTTCGAAACCTTTTCAGTCGTACCCTGTATGAACTATAAAAAGTTTGTGCTCCCAAAGGAAGTGCTACGATCAAATAAGGAGCAAACTGTTCTATTGCAACTCTTTGTCTAAAAGAGAGTAAAAGTGAAAGTATCAAGGCAGTAGAAGAGATAAACCATAAAAGATCTATCTCTTTTGTTAAAAAACGTCTGTAAAGAATGTAAAACAAATATATAAAAATGATTGGTGTAAAAATTGCCGCATATATACCAATGGAATCTAAAAAATGCCCTTTAGGCAGTCCTTGGGTATTGAAGCCATAAAGATACAAAGAGATGCTAATGAGTACTAGATTAAACAAAAGACATTTTGTATCTTTTTTATAAAGTGCATACAAAGATAAGGCAATAAAAAAATAGATAAATCCGCCGTCTATAAACATATAAATAAGAAGTAAAACATATAAACTGAGCTTGTATCTGCTTGTTTGTGTTATCTGGTATAAGTATATAAATAATAGTAGTCCAAAGATGATGATACCCGCACTGTCTACAATAATTGCAGAACTTATAACCCCGGGAAGTAATACAAAAACCAAAATAAGCCACAATCTATTGGACTCATTGCAAATATATTGTTTTGAAATTTTATAGAGCAATAAGGCACTGCCAAGGTGCAAAAGTATCATAGGAAAACGAAGTGCAAAATCATTCTGACCAAAAAGAGCTATCGAAGCTTTTATTAACAGTTGAAGAAAAGAAATATTACCATAAAGCAGACTTGCTTCATGGTACGATATAGAAAGTTCGCTTGTTTGAAAAAACAAAACCGATACATCTATTCCTAAAATTAAGAATAAGATGATTTTATATCTCATAACTTTAAAAAGTTTCCTATTATTTCATGTCCATATTCACTCATAATAGACTCTGGATGAAACTGAACACCATATATTGGTTTATTTTTTACCTTTAAACCCATGATCTCATCATCATCGGTTGAGTATATGGTAGGCTCTATCGAATCTGGTAAGGTATCTTTATCTACGATCAGTGAGTGATATCGAGTTGCCGTAAACTCCTGAGGCAGTCCTTCAAATATAGGGCATACACTACTTTGCTTCATAATAGATGTCTTACCGTGCATCATATTTTTGGCACGTACAACATCTCCCCCAAAGACCTGAGCAATGCTTTGATGCCCTAAACAAATACCAAGTATTGGAAGTTTATCTTGAAAATATTTTATAACTTCCAGAGTTACTCCTGCCTCATTAGGAGAGGCCGGTCCCGGAGAGATAATAATTTTGTGAGGATCTAATTTTTCAATCTCCTCTACACTCAGCTCATCATTTCTTACAATTTTCAAATCAGCCCCAAGTTCGCGACAGTACTGAACAATATTGTACGTGAAACTATCGTAATTATCTATCATTAAGACCATTTAGTTTAACCTTTTAATTTCTCTTTGAGAATAATTTTACCTGCTTCAACCCCGGGTTGATCATAAGCATTTATATACATAAATTTTGCACATACAGAGGTTAAAAGTTCGTACTCATACATGAGACTTGCTATACTTCTTTCATTGATACTGTCAATAGCAATCACATCACATGGAATATCTTTAAGATTGTTAATAGACTCTATCGTTGCATCCGCTTGCATCGTAATAAGTTTGGAGAACTCCAAATCATTTAAATAATCCAATTCTTTCAAACCCTCTAATTCTACAGCAGGAATTTTCAAATCATTATTAAAATTATTAATTTTAATAACGGTGATTGTCTTATCTCTTTTACCCTCAACAATCAGTTGCAAAAAAGAATGTTGATCTATTGGCCCTATGATCCCTATGGGAGTTAAACCTTGTCTTGTATGGTTACTATCAATTTTACCTAGAGATTCACCCCAAAGCTGGATATACCACTTGTTAAAACTCTCCAAACTAGAAGAGTAAGAAAAAACTACATTTATATTAAAACTATGCTTATACTCAGTAAAAAACCTTGCCTTTTTCACTATTTTTTTATAATGCAACTTTTTACTAAAAAAAGAATCATGAACAAGCCTGATCCCCTGAAGAAGCTCTTCAATATCGATACCTACGATGGCTAAAGGTACAAGTCCTACAGCACTGAATACTGAAAATCTTCCACCGACATTTTTAGGGATCTCAAAAGTTTTAATATTATGAAATTGTGCATACGTATTTAACTTAGAGTCATTTTCTGTTATGATAAGAGAGTTATTTTTATCTATACTAACCAAAGAATGAATATATTTTAAAATCGATATTGTCTCAACTGTTGTTCCCGATTTTGAAATAACAACAAAAAACGTATCCTCCAGATCTAATGATTCAACCTTGGAAACAATATCAACAGGGTCAGTACTTTCTAAAAAATAAAGTTGCTTTTTTAACTCTTTAGAATGTTTTAAAAAATCATATATGGCAGATGTTCCCAGTGTACTACCGCCAATCCCAATAATTAAAATATTGGAATATTGAACAGACTCAGCATACTCTTTATAAGAGCTGATATCTTGTAGAGCTAAGCCGTAATAGCCTATGTATTCTTTTTCTTGCAAGATTTCATCAAAGACCTCTTCATCTGATATGGTCGGTTTAAAATTATCACTGTAATGCATTGTTTTTTACTTTTGTTTATTATAAAAATAATTTGTAGCTTCTACAAAGCCATCAACACTTCCACAATCAAATCTTTTTCCACTAAATTGAAAAGCTATCACTTTTCCCTCTTTTGCTTGTGCCAATAAAGCATCTGTAATTTGAATCTCACCACCTTTTCCAGGCTTGGTCTCTTTTAAAATATCAAAGATATCCGGTGTTAAAATATAGCGACCTATAATTGCTAAGTTAGAAGGTGCATCTTGAGGATCAGGTTTTTCAACCATATCATTAACTCTTACAATATTTGTCTCAATTGCCTCTCCTGCAATCACACCATATTTTTTCGTTTCCTCTTTTGGCACCTCTTCAACAGCAACTACAGAGCATTGGTATTTTTCATAGACCGCAATCATCTGAGATAAAACCGATGCACCCTCTGCATTATCACAAAGATCATCTGCTAAGATAACCGCAAAGGGCTCATCTCCAACTAAAGTTTCTCCTGTTAAAATCGCATGTCCAAGACCCTTCATCTCTCTTTGTCTTGTATAAGAAAAGGTACACTTCTCAATAACATCTCTTGTTTCTCTCAGTAAGTACTCTTTTGATGTACCTTGTATTTGATTTTCAAGTTCATAAGAGATATCAAAATGATCTTCAATCGCTCTTTTACCACGACCGGTCACAATTGCCATAGTTCCCATTCCGGCACTGATCGCTTCTTCTACGCCATACTGCAAAAGGGGCTTTGTCAAAACAGGCAACATCTCTTTTGGTATGGCCTTTGTTGCAGGTAAAAATCTTGTGCCATATCCTGCTGCTGGGAATAAACACTTTCTTATTTTTGAACTCTTATCCATCTAAACTACCTTTAATTCCATTGATAATATTTTAAAACTTTAAAAAATACAGTATATCTTCTTTGCTCTTTTATTTAACTTACTCTTGAAACTAAGCGTTATTTATTTTTAACAGACTCACCTGTTCCAAGTAAAACTGCTATCCATTGAGTGTTGGCATTGGCATCTAAAACTATTTTCGCCATAATTGTTAAAGGGATTGATAGCAACATCCCTACAGGACCAAGCAGCCACCCCCAAAATAGTAATGACAAAAACACTACTAGGGTAGAAAGCCCTAAACCTTTTCCCATCACCTTTGGCTCAACAACAGAGCCAATGACAACATTAATAGCTACATAGATAGATGCCACAATAACAGCACTTACGCTTCCAAGTTGCACCAAAGTTAAAAGTACTGCAGGAACGGCAGCGATAATTGATCCTATATTAGGAATAAAATTCAGTAAAAAAGCCAATACAGCCCATAAAAACGGATAATCTGTCCCAACAAGTACAAGAGCAAGCCATACAACTAAACCACTCACAAGGGAGATCAATGCTTTCAGCACCATATACTCTTTAATTTGTTTAAATATCTTATCTATATGTACAATGGTGTTTTTATCACTAAAGTTTACTTTATCGGTAAAATGTTTTGATTCCAACATCATAAATATCACTGTCAACAAAATAATAAACCCGTTTGTAAATACAGATCCCATCCCCTTTAGCAAAGAACTGGCAAAAATCATAATCTGTTTAGAACTGATAAGGCTTGAGAGTTCATTCAGAGGCAGAGCGATCGCATACTTTTCGCTTATTGCTTCCACATGCATATAGTACTGAGACAACTGCTGTTCATAAAAGTCTATATTTGAATTAAACTCTTGAATGGATGATCCGATAAGTTTTACAACAAGTCCAATCAAAATAATAAATATAATCATTATGAGTGTCAATGATAAAGAATCAGGCAAGCCTTTTTTACTAAAAAATCTATAAGAGGGGGAAAGGATTATAGCCAAAAATAAAGAGAGCAAAAACGGTACAATAATTTCAGAAGCGCTCTTTATACCTGCCAACACAATGACAACGCTTGCCATAACAACGAAATAGTATCCAAGATCATGTTGTTTCATGGCTTCCCTTTAATTTTGTATCTGTTTTTTATTGGTAAGTTGCTGTAAATAATTGGAAATATTTATGAGTGAAAATGTTACTATAAATATCATTAAACCCGGGAAAAAGCTAACCCACCATGCAATTTCCACAACATCTTTACCCCCACTGAGTATGGTACCCCAGCTCATTTGTGGGGCAACAATACCCAGTCCCAAAAAGCTAAGCCCTGATTCTGCAAGAATTGCCCCTCCAACACCAAAAGTAAAACTTACAAAATAAATAGGAGCCAATAAGGGAGCATAATATTTAAACAAAATTTTACTCTTAGGAACATTGGCAATATTTAGTATCTTGATATAAGGCTTGGAAGTTATAGAAAAACTCTCAGAACGTATGAGTCTAGCCGTTGTCATCCACCCTGTAATAGATATGATCACTATTAACACAAGGGCTGATGCATTGACGTAAGAAACCAGTGCCAAGAGTAAAAAGAAAGTTGGAAAAGTTAAAAAAAGATCTACCATAACCACAAAGGACTTATCTACTACACCTCTAAAGTATCCCGCCATAGAACCAAAAATCAAACCAATAAAAGAAGCAATAAACGCACTGCCAACGCCAATGATCAAAGATATCTTGCCACCTTCTATCAGTCGTGCCAAAAGGTCTCTTCCAAGCCTGTCTGTTCCAAGTAAATACTCAAATGAGGGTGCAGAAAGTATGGCATCTGTATGCAGTGTACTTGGATCAACGCTATACACGAAGGAACCTGCGAATGAAAATAAAAAAACAAAAGCCAACACTGATATACTAAAAATTGGCATAAGAGAGGTACACTTTAATTATTGCTTTATTCCGAGAAGTGTTTGCATCATCTGATCTATTGTTGTAATGATCTTTGCTGCTGCACCATAGGATGTTTGGTATTTAATAAGGTTTGTCATCTCCTCGTCTATACTTACTTTTGAAACCGATGCATATTCCAGTTCTGTTGCATTAAACTGTGTTGTAACGGTTTCATTTCTTAATATTGCGGAGTTTGTGGCTGTCCCCACTTCTGTTGCTAGAATATCAAACATCCCATATGTCGTTGTAGTATAGTCAATATTGCCTGTTTGAAATGTATACTCTTCAAACTGATGCTGTACCATATCAAGTGCCACGTTGCTGTCACCTGCTAGGGATGTTGCCCCTGCTGACATAAGTGTTGGGTTATCAGCATACTTCAAGTTAAGTCCTATACTGCTTGCATTATCCCCATCAAGATATCTATTCATACCTAAGGCACCGGCAAAATTTGTACCACTTGAAAAAGAATCATCCGGAAGTATATCTCGTATAGCAAAAGTATACCCTCGAGACTTTGCCAGAGGATCCATCTCCAATTCCAAACCGTTACCTTCGGCATAGGTTGCCCAGTTAAAGGTAATATAATCATCTATATCATTGTTAGCATTACTATCTGCGTTATCATCAACGGTTGCTTCAATTTGTCCTTGAATAGAGTTTGAGCCTACTATCCCTGTCATGCTTGTTGCCGCATCAATGCTGATAACTCTCTTACCCGCTTCTTTTCCATCTACATCATAAACAATAAGTTCAAATGAACCCTCATTTACATTTAAAGGTGATGAAACAAGAGAGTTTGTCGGATTGAGGTCTAATAAATTTGACTCCATCTTCGTGGTTGATGTTTGCGCATAGATATTGTTCGTTGACTCCACCAACCCTTTGGCAAAAGCATCCATCTGATCAAGACTTTTTTGAATTATTCCATCCTCAGGCTTCCCTGTTAAGGGGTCAATTTGTCCACCCCTGAGATCAAGTATCGCGCCTATTTTTCCGCTTGTTATATTTTCTTCCATAGGTATCAGAGTGCCGTCTTGTCTCTCATAAGAGATAGAATAGTATCCGTAAGTATTGTTTTCATTATTAAGCTTTAAAGGGTGATAGGTACCACCATCAACTATATTAAATCCATTGACACTTAGTGTATAACTTCCGGTTTTCAAGTTAGATGAACTGTCTATTTGAATATTAGATTCCAGTTGTCCGGAGGTTGCTTTGGCTCCGATGAGCCTTGAGAGATCACGCTCTATCAGGTTTCTTTTATCCCGCAGATCATTAGCCGTATAGACATCTCCCGCTTCTGCTGTATCTATAGCTCTGTTGATACTTGCTAGTTCTTCAGCCAAAGAGTTGACTTCATCTATATTGACAGAAAGTTCGTTATTGACTTGTTGCTGCAGAGTATTTATCTGCTCCTGAGTTTGCTGTATATGGGTAGAGAGGGTCTCTGTTTGCTGTGCAAGTGCTACTTTAATGGAGTCATTATTAGGGTTATCGGCAAAAGTTTGCCACATATCATAATAGGCTCTCAAATCTGACTTAATCCCAACTCCGTCTATTTCAGGAAAATATGTTGAAAGTTCATTCAGTGTTTTTGTTTCATAGTCACTGTACTCTTTATCTCCAGAGACACTTGTATATCTATCAAAAACGTAATTGTCAAAAATTCTTTCTATCTCTAAAACTTCAGCACCGTTACCAACCTGACCGGGTCTGGCACTGATTGGTGTGGCTGCAGCTGTGACTACACGCTGTCTTGTGTAGCCCTCACTCTCTGCATTGGCAATATTATGTGATGTGGTATCTATCCCTATTTGAGAAGCACTCAAGCCTGAATAGCCGATATTTAAAGAATTAAAAATAGAAGGCATGTCATACCCTTACTTGTAAAATAGATGCATCTTTAGAAGCCACTTTTTTATACCCCTGCATCTCTGTTGGCACAAGTCTTTCTAAAAATGTATTGTAAAGATTACTTACTATAAGAACAAGTCTTGCATAATGCTTATTGACATCACGCAGTTTTGAGAGTTCCACTTTTAGTTCATCTAGAAGCTGATGCTGCTGTGTCGTCAAAAGTGCGGGTAGATCTTTGTCCGGATTTGTAGTCATTAAAGATGAGATTTCATGATCTATCATAGCTTTTTTAGATTCAAAACTTTTGATTTTTTCTTCTTTTAACGGCAATCTATCAAATTGAGGATCATTTTTCGCCTCTTTAATATCTTTTATATCTGACTCTGTTAATTTGATCAAATCCTTTAAGTCCGCTAAAGCACTTTGTAAATGATGAGACAACATAATAAACCCCTCTTCTTAAGTTATAAAAACTCTCTACTACAATAACTCATCAGCAATTTTTTCTGATAAAGCCTGTAAGTTAATCTTATATTCGCCCGATTGAAGAGACTCTTTGAGCTTCTCAACCTTGCTCATATCACCTTGTTTTGAAATACTGGTCGCACCCTTTTGCAACTCTTTTGATTCTGAAGAGCTTGGCGCATAAGCATTTCCTAAAGCTCCCTTAATTTGTGAAATCATAACCTATCCTTTGCATCTGTCACTATATCTATCTGTAAGACTAGATCGACAAATTGATAAATTAGTTAACACAAATTTTATCAAATTTTTAACTCTTTTGGCTCAAATACTCATAAAGCATTTGAGAGAACCCAAAGCCACCGGCACTGACATTTGCAAGCTCTTCTCTGTACATTGATTTATATATTTTATCACCTGGATCATTTTCCTGTGAAAAAATATTTTTTTCATCTTTCATAGCATTATCTAACAGCATTTTGACAATAATAGACTCAAAAGCATCTGTTTGTTTTTTAAGCTCTTTATCCGTTACTTTCTCATCTATTTTAGGAATCGTATGTTGTTGAGAGATCAACTGTGATTGAATATTTATAGAATTTTGTGAGTACATCTATATCACCTTTAACTCTGCAGATATACTTCCTGCACTTTTCATGGCTTCTAAAATAGCAATAATATCTTTTGGAGTAGCCCCTAGTTTCTGTAAAGAGCGTACAAGATTTGCCACCGTTGTCGTACCCTCTTTTGTATAGATCTCATTCTCATTGAGACCAATAACCAGGTTCTCATCTACAACAACGGAACCCTCTGGCTGACTTGCCAAAGACCCCTCTTTGATCTTTATTGTTATATCACCATGCGTCATTACGATCGGTTTGACCTTAATATTTACACCCGCGATGATAGTTCCTGTTCTTTCATTGATGATGATTTTACTCTTAGGTGTATAGTTCATATCTATATCTTGAACTTCGGCCAAAAACTCTATCATAGATTTATTTTGCGGTCTCTTAAGCTTGATAGTTCTAGGATCCATAGCGACTGCAACCTGTGTAGAGTAGTGATTATTTACAGCTTGCTGTATAGAAACACTGTTTTTAAAATTTGACTCTTTTAGTGAGAGTGTTGCATATTGCTGATTATACAGGTCGATATTTATCTCCCTCTCAACCAAACCACCCTCAAAAACTATACCAACAGTGGGATGGGACTCACTTCCTGCGCCTCTGTCATTTTTACCTCCTATACTTAATGCACCCTGTGCCAAAGCATAGATTTTGCCATCTACCCCTTTAAGCGGTGTCATGAGAAGTGTTCCACCCTCTAGTGATTTTGCATCACCGATAGAAGAAACGGTCACATCAAACTTATCACCCTGTCTTGCAAATGGAGCAAGTTTGGCAGTGACAACAACAGCAGCAACATTTTTTGATTTGATATCGATAGGATTCATATCGATATTCATCGCTTTTAACATGTTTGATATCGACTGCAAAGTAAACTTGGAAGTGGTTCCATCACCCGTTTTTTTAAGACCGACAACAAGTGAGTAACCTATGATCTGATTATCGCGAACACCTACTATGTTGGCAACATCGACGATCTTTGTAGCATACATTGATGTAGCTATCAGTAAAAATAAAATAATGCTTTTCATCACTAATCCTTTAGTCCATTAAAGAATTAGCAATAATTATTCCATTTTATGAGTTTTGAAAGTATGTGAGTGTTGTATTTCCAAATTTTTTTGATTTTATTTGAAAAAATGCTCCGATGATCTCAGGGATCTCTAAGCCACTCATATGTTCTATGATGATAAGTTTCACTACAGTTTTTGGAAGTGACGCTATAAGATCCATTGTTTTATCATAAATATCTTCCATCCCCTCACGTACACTAAAAGGCGGGTCTATATAAAAATAAGCCTCTTTCTTTTCACGTTTGAGTTTGGCAATGATTTCATTTATATTGTTAAAACTATCTCCACTATAAACGCTACAAGCATCGCTTCCAAGATTTGCAATGTTTTGTTTAAGAATTTTCAGAGCATCCTTGTCTTTTTCCATAAATAATATCTCATTTGCACCACGACTGAGAGCTTCAAGCCCGATAGAACCACTCCCTGAGAAAACCTCAACAAAAGTCGCATCGATGATCTCAAACTGTATGGTATTAAAAAAAGATTCGAGTACTATGGACTTAGAGCTTCTGGTTGTTTTTTTCGATGGCAACAAGATAGTTTTACCTTTATATTTGCCTGCAACTATTTTTTTTGTAATCTGTTTACTTTTCATAAAATGCTCTCACCACGTTTAAAATATTTTTCTGATACTCCTGTGTAAGAAGATCAATTCTTTTTTCAAGTATTTCAAAATCTAAGGTCTCAACCTTTGGCTCTTTGCTCTCTTTGAGACCCCTCTTCTTTGCAACAGTTTTATAAAGTTTTTCATACTTGCTCTCTAAAGCCATGATAAGTTGGGACTTTGAAAAGGGCTTCACAAGATCAGCCCCACTTTCACTTGAGATATAAAAACAACGCTCATCTTCCAAACATTTTACATCTCGTATAAGTATCTCACAATGTTTTGCAGAACTCAAATGCTTTGACAAAAATATCTCTAACGATTTTTGCAGTAACGGTGACTGACACTCCACAGCTATTTTCATGATTGCCCCTGTAAATAATAAGTGATACTATATCGCAAATCTTCATCTAAATCCATAATACTATGAAGCATCCACTCCAAATAACCCCTGTCGTTTATAGCAATCTCCTCTATATACTTTCCTGCGTACTTCCCAAATTCCAACTTCTCAAGTAAAACATTTTCAAATGTCAGTTCTTTCATTTTCCCTAGTGGAACCATTTGCAAAAGATACTCATACAGTAGTTTTACTACAAAACAATCACCCAGGGCACTATGTGCTTGCAGCGGTATTTGTACCCCTTTCAGCCCAGCTAATGTGAACTCTTTTTTATAGAGCTTGAGCTCATAACGTAAATATTGTAACGAGAAATACTCACACTCGGGGATAAGGTGCTTCGTAACCCGAAGCGTATCTACCACATCACCTCTCCACTCTATGCCCGCACGAGAGAGCATTTGCAGATCAAAGTTAACATTATGTGCTATGAGTGTATTTTCTTGTGTATTGTTGTGTTGTAAAAAGCTGTATATTTCACTCTCTTTGAATTGTGGTTTTTTCTCTATCATCTCATTGGTGATATGATGTATGCTTGATGCTTTGGGAGGGATCTTTTTGCCCTCATTGAGAAGTTGTGAAAAAACTTTTGTTTGCATACCATCTACAACAATGAGTGCAATAGAAACTACTTTATCGGTTCGCTCCAATCCTGTCGTCTCAAGATCCAAAAAAATCAACACTTTACAACCTTCACTCTTTTACAACGAGAACCCATAAGCATAAAAGAGAAATATCCACTCACAAGTATAAAAGCAAATAACCAATAGATACTAAACCACTCAAATACGCCACTGTAGGTAGTGAAAAAGTACGTGATCACAAGCGATATGATCATCATGGAACCAACCAGCCATATAAGAAGCATAAACCATCTTCTCCATACTTTCACCAAATCTCCGTAACCGATCACTTCCAATACTTCAGAAGTTTTCCCCTTTTTAGAAGTGCATGTTAAAAGTTTAAGCTCATAGCCATGAATACACTTGTTAAAAATATATTTTAAACTTCTAAAGAGTGCCAGCAAAAGGGCAAAACTCCACGCTATGGGAAAATAAAATACAAAGACGCTCAAGAGAGCATTAAGCACATCCTCATTGAGTGCAATTGCACCTTGGCTTACATAAACAAACAAAGAGATCAATACACTTAAAAGAGAGGCGATAACAACAGAGCAAATACTCAAGCGAATTGCCCACCTCAGCCATAAAAAAAAGTAAAATCTATGCATCTTTTGTTGTGTTAAAGTTTGAAAGCATTTCGTGGTAATGCTCCAGGGTCATAAAACTTTTCTCAAACCTGTAACGTATAATAAACTCAACAACTTTGTCTTTAAGAGTGCTTTGCACACCCTCAACCCGTCCATAATACGCCAATGATATGTTCTTACTTTTAACAGATGCATTCTTATCATACCCAATAGCCAGAACCTGCAAGTACTTTCCCTCCTTGATCTCTCCGAGATTCTCGCTCAGTAAAGAAGCACCGGAGAGATTAATGGCTTTGAACTCAAAAAGAGACTCAAAATTATCTACTTTTTTATCTATGCCGGTTTCATGATAAAGATCTTTTAAAATCGATAAATTTTCTTTTCTTGCAGTCTCATAACTTGATATTTTACTCGTTAGTTTTTTCAATCTATCTAAGGCTGAACTCATGACAATTTCCTTTGACGAAGTATATCAAAACAAGCTATAATATCAAATCAAATATGTTTTAAAAGAGATCAATGGATTACTTACAAATTCAGGGTGTACAATCACTCAACGGAACCATAAAAATATCCGGTGCTAAAAATGCATCTTTGCCATTAATTGCTATGACCATTCTAGCAAAAAACAGAGTAACTATAAAAAATCTGCCTCATGTTGTAGATATCAATACTCTTTTAAAACTTCTCTCAAACCTGGGTGCTGAGTGTCATTTTCAAGAAGATGCCATAGAGGTCGACACCACTACACTTTCTCAAACAAAAGCAACCTACGATATAGTAAAAACTATGCGTGCTTCCATTTTAGTGCTTGGTCCGATTCTTGCGCGCTTTGGGCATTGTGAAGTTTCACTTCCGGGAGGATGTGCCATTGGTCAAAGACCTATCAATCTGCACTTGAAAGCTTTGGAGCAGATGGGTGCCAAAATAGATATTCGCTCAGGCTACATAGAAGCAACTGCTCCCAATGGTTTACATGGCTGTGAAATCATTTTTGATAAGATCACTGTTACAGGTACCGCAAACATCGTCATGGCTGCAGCACTTGCCAAAGGAACGACAACCATAATCAATGCGGCACGAGAACCCGAAGTTGTTCAACTCTGCGAGATCTTAAACAAAAGTGGTGTTTGTATTGAGGGGATCGGCACTGCCGTGCTTCATATTACAGGAACAGACGGAGAGCTTTTAGTCATCGAGGAGTTTTCTGTTATCCCCGACCGTATAGAAGC
>JALUKO010000101.1 GCA_027056525.1 Helicobacteraceae bacterium
CCAACCCATAAAAGCGATTGGAAAGCTATATTTTGTTAAAATTTCATCAGAAATTAAAACTGAGAGAATATCTGAACCTCCGGAAGTAAACTTTACGCTTCCAAAGGTACTTGTATATGAAGATTTCAGTAAAACAACAACGCCACTCTATGGTATAGGTGCCGTTGGATAGGACATATTAGTGACAGTAAGCGTACCTGCAACTAGTGCAAACCTTGGACCGGGCTTCGATTCTCTGGGGCTTGCAGTAGATCTGCGTAACAGAGTGGAGTTCCACCAATCAAGATTTTTTAGTGTTACCATTAAGGGGGAAGGGGAAAACAACCCAAGACTTAAGGGAAACAATCTTTTTGTAAGCATTTTCAATGACCATTATAATCGTCTGACAAAAAAAAGACAAAATTTTAAATTTACTTTTTACAATCAGGTACCGATGTCAAGAGGTCTTGGAAGTTCATCGGCGGTGATCGTAAGTGCCATAGCAACAGCACATGAGGCAGCAGGGATTCGTGTTTCAAAAAGAAGAATCCTAAACCATGCTCTTGTTTATGAAGCGCATCCTGATAACATTACACCGGCAGTTATGGGTGGCTTTAATGCTGCTACAGTTGAGAAAAACAAAGTTTTTTCACAAAAGAAACATCTTCCGAGTTATCTAAAAGCGATTGTTGTTATTCCAAACAAACCGATTTCGACATCAAAGGCAAGGACGCTGCTTCCAAAGTCCTATTCTAAAGAGAATGCTATTTACAATCTTTCCCACGCAGCGTTGACGGTTGCGGCATTTTTCAATGAAGACTGGGAGATGTTAAAACTGGCAACGGGTGACAGATTTCATCAAAAAGCGAGGATGAAAGCACTTCCGGAGCTTTTTAGTGTTCAAAAGGTGGCTTATGAAAGTGGCGCTCTTATGAGTACACTCTCAGGAAGCGGTTCAACGTTTTTTTCTATGGCATATGATGAGGATGCACCGATGATAGCCAACAGACTGAAGCAGAAATTTCCGGACTTCAATATTAAAATATTAGATTTTGATAATGACGGATTGATAATAGAGCGATAAACTCTATTAAATAAAGCAAGATTTAGATATAATGGCGACAAAATTTCATAGACCCACGAGAATGTGTGTATCTTGCAGACAAAGAGATACGCAGAGTCATTTGATTAGACTGCAATGTCTTAATGGGTCCTTACAAACTTTTATGGGAAATGGCAGAAGTTTTTACCTGTGTAAAGATTGTATTTCTCAAGAAAAGAAAGTTTTAAAAGCACTTATGCGTCAATGCAAAAGTGGAGATAAAGATAGACTTATGAATAAACTAAAGGAGATCATCCCTGATGATAGAAAAAGTTAGAGTACACGAGATAGCAAAAGAGCTAGGTATAGCTTCTAAAGATGTTGTTAAAAAAGCTTCAGAAATGGGCATTGAAGTAAAATCAGCACAAAGTACAGTTTCAATGGAACAAGCTGATAGTTTAATGAACTATATTATGAACGGTGACAACACAACGCCTGGTTCTGAAGAAAAAGCACCGGCTCCAGCAACTAATGCCGGCAGTGATACTCCTAAAAAAGAAGAAACTCCTAAAGAAGAAGTAAAAGAAGCAAAAAAAGAGGAAGTCGCCACAGAGGTAAAAGAAGCCCCTAAGCCTCAAGAGACAACAATGGTACAAGAGGAACCTCAAGAGAAAAAAGTAGAAGAGCCAAAAAAAGAAGAGCCAAAAAAACCAGAAGCAAAAAAAGCAACAGATGCTTTGAAAATGGTAAAGCCTTCCAATACACCTCAGATCAAAAGATCAGGTTTAAAGATTGTTAAGAAGAAAAAACCAAAAGTTGAAGAAAAGTTTGAACTTCCAAAAAAACAGGCGACTATTTCAAACTATGGAAAAGTTAGTGCTGAAGTTTTAGAAGAACTCGCACAAAAGAAAAAGAGTAAACAAAAAGCTGAAGCAAAAGCAAGAAAGCAAGAGCAGGGTGTCAAACTCGATATCTTTGGCGGTGCTATGAGTGAAGTTTCTATGGATATGGATGATCAGGTTGTTCTTCTGGATCTCAATGCAACTGAAAGAGCGCCGATCGCTCCCGAAGAACCAAGAAAACCACGAACACCAAAACCAGCAGGTAGAAATGCTAACAAAAAAACGAACTCAAGACCAAGAAAAGTTTCTCGTGATAAAAGAAAAAAATATACAAAAGAAAAAGCTGTTGATGAAGTCGTGACTCATGTAGAGATTCCTGAAGATATTCGTGTATATGAGTTTGCTGAAAAACTCAACCGTCCGATGTCTGATATCATTAAAGTTCTTTTTGATCTTGGTATGATGATGACAAAAAATGATTTCCTTGGTAATGACGAAATAGAGATTCTCTCAGAAGAGTTTGACGTAGAAGTAAGCATTATCGATCCAAAAGATGAATTTAACTATGTTGAAGAGATTTCTGAGGAGGATCCTGATGCAGTGGAGAGACCACCTGTTATTACAATAATGGGTCATGTTGATCATGGTAAAACATCTCTTTTGGATGCGATTAGAAAAGCGAAGGTAGTTGACGCAGAAGCTGGCGGAATCACTCAGCATATCGGAGCCTATACGGTAAATCAAAACGGTAAAGATATTACATTTATAGATACTCCGGGTCACGCGGCATTTTCAAACATGCGCCAACGCGGTACAGATATCACGGATATTATCATTATAGTTGTAGCTGCTGATGATGGTGTGAAGCCACAAACTCTTGAAGTGATAAAACTTGCACAAGAGTCCGGTAAGCCAATTATTGTTGCACTCAATAAAATGGATAAAGAAACGGCAAATCCTGATCTTGTAAAAGGTCAGATGGCGGAGCATGGTATCAATCCGGCTGATTGGGGTGGAGATATTGAGTTCATTCCTGTTTCTGCAAAAGCAAATATGGGTATTGATGATCTACTCGAAAATATCCTTATCACAGCGGAAGTACTTGAACTTAAAGCAAACCCTAATGCAATGGCGAAAGCGGCTGTTGTTGAGTCTTCTCTTGAAAAAGGTCGTGGTGCCGTTACTACTGTAATTGTGCAAAATGGTACGCTCAGAGTGGGAGATTATGTTGTGTGTGGTGCTGCTTATGGACGTGTGAAAGCTCTTATCAATGATATGGGGAAAAATATTAAAGAGGTAGACCCATCACATACGGCTGTTGTTGTGGGGCTCAATGAAGTACCGCCTGCCGGTGAGATCATGATGGCTATGAAGAGTGATAAAGAGGCAAAAGAGTATGCTCTTAAACGTAAAGAGTATGAAAGACATAAAGAGCTTTCCAAATCAACAAAATCATCACTTGAAGATATGACGGCGATGATTGCTGAGGGTAAACTCAAATCACTTAAAGTGGTTCTTAAGACAGATGTTCACGGTTCATTGGAAGCTATCAGATCTTCATTATCAGACTTAAGAAATGAAGAAGTTAAGATCGACATCATCTCAAGTGGTGTCGGTGGTATAACCGAAAGCGATGTTGAACTTGTTGCCAACTCTGATAATTGTGTTCTTTTAGGATTCAATGTTCGTCCTACAGGTTCTGTAAAAGCGCTTGCTAAACAGAAAAATGTTGATATTAGAACATACTCGATCATCTACCAACTGCTTGATGATATGACAATGATGTTAACAGGTATGATGGCACCGAAATTTACTGAAGAAAATACTGGTCAAGCAGAAGTACGTGACGTATTTAAAGCACCAAAAGGTATGGTTGCGGGATGTGTTGTGGTTGATGGTAAGCTTGTTCGTGGCGGACTTGTTCGTGTTATCCGTGAGGGTGTTGTCGCTTATGAAGGTGAGCTTACTTCACTCAAACGCTTCAAAGATGATGTTGAAGAGATCGGAAACGGTTATGAATGTGGTGTTATTATTTCCAACTATGATGATGTTAGAGTGGGCGATGTGATTGAAACATTTAAAAAAGTAGAGCAAAAAGTTTCTTTATAAGATGACTGAAGCACAAATAAAGCTCAAGCGAACAGAATCAATTCTTCAAGAGTTGATCCCTGAGGCTTTGAGTAACTTAAACGATGCCAGACTCCATGAACTCGATGTGGTCGATGTAAAATGTTCTCGCGGAAGAAGTGATGCCAAGGTTTATTTGGATCCAAATGTGTTTGATGAGAAAGAAAAAAGTACACTTTTGAAGCAACTAAGAAAAGCACGACCGATTATAGAGGACTATTGTTTAAAAGATCAGGGATGGTTTCGTTGTCCAAAACTTGCTTTTGAATTTGATGAGCAGTTCCAAAAATCCAAGAACATAGAAGAGCTATTTAAGAAAATTTCCAAGGAGAAAACAGATGAGTCTTGAGAGTGATGTAAACTCACTGGTACAATCAGTTGATCTGGAGCTTTACGATACGAATATAGTCAATGAAAATGATGAGACTATCTACCGTGTAAGTGTGATCTCTACGAAAAAAGATGATAATGGTAAACGAGAAGGTGTAAGTATGGATGCCTGTGTGGAGCTGACACATCTGATCTCCCCTTTACTGGATGTTACTCCCCCTGTCTCAGGTGAGTACAGACTTGAAGTTGGAAGTCCCGGAATAGAGAGAAAAC
>JALUKO010000102.1 GCA_027056525.1 Helicobacteraceae bacterium
ATTACAAATTCCGTGAAGTAGATACCTTTGATTTGGCCATCAGAGATCATGGAATTGAGTGTGTCCATAATTTGATCAGAAACTTTTTGTTTTCCTTTTTTGGAAGAGATCTCTTCTAAAGTTTTGGAAGTAAGTATTCTAATGATCCTGTCTCTTAATACCGGAGATTTGTTATCAAGTTCCAAGCTTAACTCTTCACCCTCTAGCTCTAAAGACATTGTTACTTTTAAGTAGCGGCGACCTGCATCACTTTTAAGGTTTACTGTGAACGTATCTAGCGGATACAAAATACCTATGTCACTTAATTGACGAGAGTCATTGTAGCTCGATCCTGATGAGCTTTTATGTTGTTTTGATACACTTCTTTCTTTTGCCTGAGGTGCATTGTTTACTTGAGCCGCCTCATCATCTCCACCCATAAGTAGCACCGCTACTACAGCACCGATAATGATGATCAAGATAAGAACAACAATGATGATAATCATTAACATATTACTAGATTTTTTTTCTGCCGGCGCACTGTTTTCTTCTGTGCTTTCTTCTTCAGCCATGCCCATCCCTTTACGTTATAATTTTTGTTAGTATATCACAATTTTATAAAATTTTGTAGTATTAACTTTCCTGAGCCAAATCTTTTAAAGGCAAAAATTCATAAGTATCAGCGTTATAGTAGTCGATCTTGCCTGTTTCAATATCATAATGCCAACCATGAATATGCAAAGAACCATCTTCAAAACGTTTTTGTACATTAGGATATGTTAGGATGTTCTCTAACTGTTTCACTACAGATAACTTCTCGGTTAAGCGTAAAAGTTCTTCTTTAGGAGCATCTGCCCCTAGGCTGAGTATGGCAGAGGTTTTAGCACTTTCGCCAAGTTCAAGCCACTTTTTTGTATGAATAAGTGAAGGGTCATTGATTGGCTCGTAGAGACTTTTGCAAGCTCCGCAGTGCGTATGACCACAGATGATGATCTCATTAACATTGAGAACACTTACGGCATATTCGATCCCGGAGGCTGTTGCATGATAGTCTTCATCAGGTTTGTATGGAGGTACAAGATTGCCAACGTTTCTAAGAACAAAAAGATCACCTGGATTCGTTTGAACCATCAAATCAGGGATTACCCTCGAGTCAGAACACCCAATAAACAAAGCTTTTGGAGACTGACCGTTTTTTACAAGATCGAGTAAAGATTCTTGATTTTTTTTAAAATATTGCCTAAAAAGCTTATTGCCCTCTGCGTACTCTTTCATATTCATTTTTTGCTCCGAATATTTTAATCACACTCTGTAATTTCAAGCGATTTCATAATCTCTTCAAATATAGCACCTGCTTCACGATCCATATCGTCATGATATTCTACAACAAGTACTTCACGCCCGTTTGAGATACTGCAAGTGTAAGTTTCCGGTTGCATTTTATGCTGT
Source organism: Helicobacteraceae bacterium (assembly GCA_027056525.1). Classification (GTDB taxonomy): domain Bacteria; phylum Campylobacterota; class Campylobacteria; order Campylobacterales; family Sulfurimonadaceae; genus Sulfurimonas. The sequence continues at coordinate 1,429 of JALUKO010000102.1, forward strand.
TTAGTAATTTTTTCTATACAAGAATGAACCCTGTTTTTTTCCTCTTCACCTTCATAAGCTAATGATAATTTTGAAAATCTTTCTTCACTTCTAAACTCAGCGTCAATCATCTAATTCCTTTAATTGTTACATGTTTGCAGATTATACAATTTATATTGTAAACATTCTTTGAATAAGGCTGAAATTAGTACCATTCTAAAAGTTTTGTTACTTCATCTACTATAAAAGATTTAATATTGGTTTTCTCCAATGGTTTTTTTGCTAAAAGAACTTTTTTGATATTTTGCATTTTCGCTTCTTTGAGTCTTATATCTGTAGCATATACCTCTCTGACATCACCGACAAGAGAAACTTCCCCTATGAAAATGGTTTCTTTTGAGATCGCACGATCACGAAAACTGCTTATGATTGCTGCAAGTATGGCAAGATCAGCAGCAGTTTCTGTGATCTTAATGCCTCCGGTTATATTTATGAACACATCATACCCAGAAAGAGGTATTTCAAGTTTACGCTCAAGAAGTGCTAAAAGCATATTTAGGCGGTTATTATCAAAACCTGTAGCCTGTCTTTTTGAGTTTGGTGTGTGTGATTCTGAAACAAGAGCCTGAACTTCTAAAATAATAGGACGAGATCCCTCCATCACAACAGTAAGGGCTGAACCGGGCTGTTCAGAATTTCGGTTGAAAAATCTTGAAGCGATGTCGGTTGCAGAGATCAAACCATCGCTCCTCATCTCAAAAACACCGATCTCGCTTGTAGGCCCGAAACGATTTTTAAATCCTCGAAGTATTCTAAGTTCTTGAGAAGAGTCTCCCTCAAAGTACAAAACGGTATCAACCATATGCTCCAAGACTCTTGGCCCTGCTATGGAGCCTTCTTTAGTAATGTGACCGATAATGAATATAGCGATCTCTTTTTCTTTGGCAATGCGCATAAGCTCAAAAGTGATCTGTCTTACCTGTGTGACGGAACCGGGTGCAGATGTAATGTTCTCAGAATAAATGGTTTGAATAGAATCTATAATAAGAAAATCATACGCCCTGTGTTCAAGTTCGACCAATATCTGCTCGAGCCGTATTTCACTTAGCAGGTAAAGGCTGTCGTGGTTCGATCCAAGTCTGTTCGCACGAAGTTTTATTTGTCCGCTTGATTCTTCACCACTGACATAGAGCACATTTTTGCCACTTGAAGCTATATTTGAGCCAACTTTGAGAAGCAGTGTTGACTTTCCAACACCTGGGCTTCCCCCGATAAGGGTGAGTGAACCGGGAACGATACCACCACCAAGAACCATATCCAGTTCATCATCAAGTGAACTATATCTATACACTTCATTTTCTAGGATCTCATTGATACTTACAGCTTTTGCAGAAGATGATGTTGCAGATTTTGTTTGTTTTATCACCTCCTGTTGATGTTCATCGAGTTCCGTAAAACTGTCCCATGAACCACAGTTTGTACATTTACCCATCCATTTAGGAGTCGTTAGTCCACAGTTTTGACACTCAAAAAGTACTTTTTTCTTAGCCATGAAAATTGCCTTGTTAGTTATAATGATGTATTATAGAGAATAAAAAGATAGTAAAGGATAAATATGACAAAGTGTCATATTTATCTTGAAAGTTTATACTTGGGAGCTTTGTTCCTCTTCAAATATGGCATCAAGAAGTCCCTCAACAAACTCGTATTTGTCAAAAGGGGTGAGGTTCTCAGGCTGCTCTCCTGTTCCAACATACAAGATAGGCAGTTCCAGTGCGTAGGCAATAGAGAAGATACTTCCCCCTTTTGCCGTTCCATCAAGCTTAGTGATAATGATGCCGTCGATCCCTATCATCTCGTTAAATGCTTTGGCTTGTGCAATAGCAGAATTTCCCTGTGTTCCATCAACAATCAAAATAGTTCTATGTGGTGCGCCCTCATGTGCTTTCGCACAGATACGGTTGATCTTTTTGAGCTCATTTGCAAGGTTTGTTTGTGTATGCAAACGACCTGCCGTATCGATGATGACATTATCGTACCCTTTGGATTTTGCAGATTCTATGGTGTCATAAGCAACAGCAGAAGAATCATGTCCCTGTTTTGAGGATATGATGGGAATATCAAGTTTCTTTGCCCAAAGAGTCAGTTGCTCTATCGCCGCGGCACGAAAGGTATCTCCTGCACCAAGAACAACTTTTTTGCCCTCATTTTTATAGCGGGCAGCCAGCTTTGAGATGGTCGTTGTTTTTCCTGCACCGTTGACTCCAACTATGAGTTCCACAAAGGGAGCAGTATAATCGGGCTCTTTGTATGATGTGTAAGCCAGAGTTGCTAAGAGTTTTGAGCGGAGGATATCTCTGGTGATCTTCTCTTGGTAGATCTCATTGAGAATGATCTCAACAAGGGCATATTCAACATCAGCTTCGAGTAAAATATCTTCAAGTTCATCTTTACTTATGGTTATCTTTTTTTTAGGTGCGACCGTTTTGATCGCATCTACGGTCTTTTGGAGTGATTTTTTTATAAATCCAAACATAAACCTATTTTCCCAAAGCTTTTTTGATGTCACTTTCAACAAATTCTTCTTGTATAGCACCTACATAGTGGTTGATAAGTACACCATCTTTATACATTGCCAAAATAGGGATAGGAAATCTGTCCCCAAGTCTCAATGAAGATGCTACTGCATCTACAAAGCGTCTGTTCTCATTGGAGTTAACAATGGTGTAAGTCGCATGATATTTTTTTGCGAACTCTTGAAGTTTTGCATTTGCGATGTTGTCCTCTACTGTAGCACCGATGACTATAAGGTCATCTTTGTATTTTTCCTGTAAAGAACTTAAATGTGCTGCAGAAGCTTGACATGGCGGACACCATGTAGCAAAGATATCGAAAATCACTACTTTGCCTTGTGCACCCTCTAAAAGAAAGTTATTAACCTCTTTTGTGACAGTGTATTGTTTGTTTTTGAGTGATGTAAGTACATACTTGTTCGTAGCGATAATACTATTTGCATCCTCACTTGCTTGTGTTTTATCACTTGAGCATCCCTGGATTATGAACATAAAAGCGACTAAAGCGGGGAAAATTGATTTTTTTAACATATAAATACCTTTTTTTTTGTAGAATATGCGAAATTATAGCTATAAAGATTTTAGATGCCTCTTACAAAAACGATATTTAGGAAAAATTGTCTCGATAAAATAAAAAACAGAGTCAAACACAACAAGCATTATATGGACGCAAAACTGAACTTGCGTTTACAGCGAGAGCTGAAAGGGATAAAAAATAAAAAAATACTTTTTTACTATCCGTTACCTTTTGAAGCAAATGTATTAAAAACTTTACAAATAATGAGACAGAATTGTGATATATATATCCCCTTTATGGAAGGCGAAAGTTTTAAAATGGTACCATTTAGGTTACCGCTAAAAGAGAAAAAATTTGGTATTTTTGAAGCGGGAAATACATATAGAAAATTAGAAAAAATTGATATAGCCATAGTTCCAGCGGTTGGGGTAGATGGTAATTTACAAAGAGTTGGTTTTGGAAAGGGGATGTATGATCGTTTCTTTGCAAAGTTAAAAAAGAGACCTTATACTATTTTTGTTCAATCAGAACTTTGTTATACGAAAAAATTTATTTGTGACTCATATGATGTCTCATGTGATTTGCTACTTACACCAAAGGTTAGGCTAGAAAAGAGGATTTAAAGATGTTGATCGAAATACTGCTAGGTGGCATTCTTGCCATCATTAGTGGGTTGATAGGATTTTTCATCTCTAAGAAAATCACAAATGCTAATTTCGATATTTACGTAGAAAAAGCTAAAGCAAAAGCAAGTGCAATAGAAAACGAAGCACAAATGCTGTTGGAAAAATCTAACTTAAAATCTCAAGAGATAGAACTTGAGGCGATGAAACAGTATGAAAATGCAAAAGAAAGAGCTAAAGCTGATCTTCATCAAAGAGAAGATGAAGTAATACGAAAAGAGCAAAGCTTTAAACGGTACAAACAAGCTGAGGAGAGAAGACTTCAAGAAGAAAGTACTATAGTAAAAGCAAAAAAGATTGATTTACAGAGAAATGAAAAGTCGTTAAACCTACTTAAAAAAAGATATGAAGAGAAAATTGATGAAGCACTACACGCTATAGAGCACAGTGCAGGGATGACAAAAGAGGAAGCTCAAGTTGTTTTACTCGAGAAAGTTGAAGAAAAGTCGCGTGCCGATATAGCACATATAGTGAGACGTTATGAAAATGAAGCGAAACAACAGGCTAAAAAAAGAGCAAATTACATACTTGCTCAGGCAACGAGTCGTTATGCCGGTGAATTTGCTTCTGAAAGATTAACAAATCTTGTTCATTTGGATAGTGATGAATTAAAAGGTCGCATTATCGGAAAAGAGGGAAGAAATATTAAAGCCCTTGAAACACTTATGGGTGTTGATATTATTATAGATGACACGCCAAATGCAATTATGGTAAGCAGTTTTAATCTTTACAGGCGTGCTATTGCAACAAAAACACTTCAGTTGCTTATAGAAGATGGTCGTATTCAGCCTGCACGCATTGAGGAGATATATGAAAAAGTGTGTGATGAGTTTGAGACTGCTATTCTTAATGAGGGTGAAGAGGTTGTTGCCGACTTAAATATCGGTGTTATGCACCCTGAACTGATGAAGCTTATAGGGAGACTTCGTTACCGTGCGAGTTATGGTCAAAATGCCTTGGCACATACCTTGGAAGTTGCCCATTTGGCAGGTATTATGGCGGCAGAGATGGGTGGTGATCCCATACTCGCCAAACGTGCAGGATTATTACACGATATCGGTAAAGCTCTCACACATGAAAGTGATGGCAATCATGTTGATTTGGGTGCTGAGATATGTAACCGTTACAATGAGAACAGTGTTGTTATCAATGCCATCTATGCACATCATGGTCAAGAGGAGATAAAATCGATAGAGTGTGGTGCAGTATGCGCGGCGGATGCCCTCTCTGCTGCAAGACCGGGAGCGAGACGTGAAGTACTAGAGAGCTTTTTAAAACGTGTGACAGAGATCGAAGATATCGCAGCCGGACATACGGGAGTAAGACAGGCGTATGCTATAAATGCCGGTCGAGAAGTAAGAGTGATCGTTAATGCCACGATGGTCAATGATGACGAGTCTGTTTTAATTGCAAAAGAGATAGCTCAGGAGATAGAAGAGAAGGTGCAGTACCCCGGTGAGATCAAAGTGAATGTTATTCGTGAAAGTAGGGCTACTGAGTTCGCAAGATAATCTTATTTACTTACAGGGATACATTTTCCAATACTTTTTTTGGCACACTTTGTGCCATCTATCCATATCGCACCTTCCAACCTTACCCTATCAAGAAGAGCATCGTCAAATTTTGCATCTTTGAGGTTCGCCCATCGAAGATCTGTTCCTTGAAGATTTGCTTGTGTAAAATCTGCTTTATGAAGATTGGAGCTTTTTAAACATGCACCTTGAAGTTTTGCCTTAAAAAATGTTACAGATTTTAGTGAAGCTTTCCAGAAGTTCGTTCCTCTTAAATCTGCTCTTGTATAATTTGAATCATCTAAGTTTTGTTGAGAAAGATTCTTACCTTTGAGGTCAATATATTTTTTTATAATTTTCTTCTTCACTTTATAGATAAATCTGCAAAATCCTATGCTGTTTTTTCTGCAATACAGACCATTCACCCATAAGGCACCACCCAGTTTTGCTCCATCAAATATGGTAAGTGCAATGTCCGCATTTTTCAAATCCGCACCACGCAGATCGGCATTGCTTAGATTTGCACATTGGAGTTGGGCTTGTGAGAGATTGGCTTCTGAAAGGTTGGCATATTGCAGTTGTGCGTTTGTCAGGTCGGCATTATAAAGATCAGCTTTTTTTAAATGTGATCTAGGAGCGATTTTATAACCATTTACGATCGTAAGGCAAAAGCAAGAAACAGGACAGAGAAATAAACATATAATAAATCTTAACAAAATAAGCACCTTTGTTTTGTAAAGACCTGAAGCCATAGATATGAGTCAGGAGATCTTTAAATTATGTTGTAAACATATAAAAGTTTCCTTTTGTGATATAAAAAATTACACATATAATAGCATCTTTTTTGTGATGAAAATGTCGAATAGATCAAGAAAAGTTATATTGCAATATGCTAAGAATATAAGTTTTGCTAATTAAAGTTATCTTTTTAATTAGTAAACATCTTCAGCAGTATTTATATCAGAGTCATCGTACGGATCCATATGAATAAGAATATGAACTTTTTTATCAGGAAAAAGTTTCCGTATCTTTGCCTCAACCCTGTCTGCAATCAGGTGGGCATCATAAAGGGAAATACTGACATTAAATACTGCATGTACTGAGATGAAGATATGTGAACCCGATTCTCGTGTTTTAAGATCATGGTATGTAGTAATGACCGGTTCACTTTTGATTACCTCTATGATCTTATCGATCTCTTCTTGTTCAAGAGCTGCATCTAGAAGCATTAAAACACCCTCTTTGATAATTGGATACGCAGAATAGATCATATAAATAGCGATACCCATACCCAAAATAGGGTCAATGAGTTGTTCTCCCGTCATTGAAATAAGTGCAAGTGCCATAAGTACGGCACCGTTTGAGAAGAGGTCTGTTTTATAGTGAAGAGCATCTGCTTTAATGACCATATTTTTTGTTTTTTTGGCTACATAGTTTAAAAAGGTCACTAAGAATGCTGTAATAATAAAAGAAGCTACCATAACCCCGATACTTTCACTCATATGGAGCATCTCTCTGTTATGTGCGATCTTTGCTATGGCTTCATAAAAAATAAAAAGAGCAGAGAGAGATATGACTGTGCCTTCTATGACGGCGGCAAGAGGCTCGATTTTACTTCTTCCAAAATGAAATTTGTCATCAGGATCTTTTTCTGCATTAGCGAGTGCAAAATAGTTAAAAAGTGAAACAGTAAGATCTAAGAGTGAATCAATTGCAGAAGCAAGCACGGCAATGGAGCCACTCATGATACCGACAGTCATCTTCATCAGTACTAAAATACCTGCAACAGAGGTGGAAACAACAGTTGCTTTTTTTTCTAAACGCATAAAATAATCCTCAGAGTTTTTTAGGGTACAATTATAATAAAATTTAGATAGCATAGTGATTAAAATGGATATATATAGTATAAAAGAACAACGAAAAAAATGGATGACGTGGAAAAATATAGCTCCACTTCGAGAAGTGTTGGACTCACTTGAAGATATTTCATGTGAAATAACACTTGGTGATACCGTGAAGATCAGTTCCCAAGAAGTAGACACACAAAAGATCTATGATGCAGCAAAACAGATGATGCCATGGAGAAAAGGCCCTTTTGAAGTATGTGGTACATTTATAGACAGTGAGTGGAAGAGCAATATAAAATATAACCTTTTAAAAAAACATTTTCATTTAAAAGATAAGCGAGTTGCCGATATAGGTTGTAACAACGGGTATTATATGTTTCGTATGCTTGAAGATGAGCCGAAGTTGCTTGTTGGGTTTGATCCGTCTCCTTTGTATAAGACACAGTTTGATTTTATAAACCATTTTATCAAAAGTGAGATTGTGTATGAACTGCTTGGTGTAGAGCATTTAGAGTTTTATGATGAAAAATTTGACACCATCTTTTGTTTGGGTGTGTTGTATCACAGAAGTGATCCTGTGGCGATGCTGAAGTCGCTTTACAAAGGCCTTGATAAAAAAGGGGAGGTGATACTTGATACATTCTATATAGATGGTGATGATGAGATCTGCTTATGTCCTCAGTCATCTTACTCCAAGATACCAAATATATATTTTGTGCCAACGATCAAATCTTTAAAAAACTGGTGTATGAGAGCCGGGTTTGATGATTTTGAAGTGCTAGAGACCTCCAAGACAGATGCGGGTGAGCAAAGAAAAACAGAGTGGATAGAGGGACAATCTCTTGAAGACTTTTTGGATCCTGCAGATCCTTCCAAAACGGTTGAAGGCTATCCTGCACCACAAAGAGTCTATGTTAAACTATGTAAGGATAAAAAATGAATGAGAATGAAGTAAAAGATGATGAACTGGAACTCAATGATTATAGAAGTGAAAAAGATGAGGTAATTTTAAAAACACACGAAAGAATCAATCGGGAGTTGAGTGGTGAGATTCAAAAAATGGAAGTTGGTTATGTTGAGTTAGAGCTCAGAACAGTTCCTGAAATGCTTGCAGATGATCAAGGTCTCATTCATGGTGGATTTATTTTCAGTGCAGCTGATTATGCGGCTATGGCAGCAGTGAATGAAAGAAATGTTGTTTTAGTTGCCTGTGATTCTCAGTTCCTTTCTCCTGTGAAGCTGGGTGATATTGTGAGTGTTGTCGCAAAAGTTCGTCATAAAGAGGGAAGAAAAAGAAATGTGCATGTAACAGCACATGTGTTGGATATAAAAGTGTTCGATGGCGAGTTTAAAACTGTAGTAACTGACAGGCATGTACTGAAACTCCATCTCCTTGATGAGGAAGAGGAGTAGATTGTATCGTGTGTAGATGTTTAATCTACAAAATAAAACTCTGATGGACAGATTGCTTCTACCCCTTGTGTCATATTGAGGTTAAGTTCATCGGGCACATTGATATTGACACTGCCATCTTCTAAAAACTTATATACAGCATCATTTATCAGTAATATACCGGAAGTGAAAATGCCATCTTGAGGAACTAATGGTTCTTGGGTTTGTATATCTATGTAGTTATCAATACAGCTTTGAAGATATATCTCTATTTCTCCGCTTATACTGAGACTCTTATCTAAGAAGTATTGTGTGACATGAAAGTTGTGAAATGTTATAGGATGCTCAAACATAGAATCGTCAACAAATTCTAAAATAGAGTTAAGTCCGTTAAAAGTGATAGTTGATGTCAGTTTGGCATAATCAAAAACCATTGAAATCTCAGAATAAAAATAGTATTTCATAGTCCCTTTTGTAACGGTGATTTTATTCTCAGAAGTATCCACAAGAAGTTGACTTCCCTTTAAGTGCCCAAAACTTCTGTTGGTTCCATTGACAAATATGCCATCAAGTGTTTCACACTCTGAGTAAGTATTTGTCACATTGAAATCTTTGGAGAGCGTTATCCATCCATCAATTTGCACGCTTCCACTTACGGGACATTCCCTCGTAACACTGTAGAGGATATGACTGGCATTGACATCTTCTGTAATAAAAGGTGTGAAATTGACAGATTCGTTTGATAGTTCGACCGTAGAGAGGGCTTGTGTCAATGCAGAGGTTAAAGTACTAAGCTCAAGGGAGTTTATGGTACCAAGCGTACGAGATGCCACTTCTGCAGTCATAGGTGTCAGAGTCGTTTCTTCATTAGTTGTATCGGAGTACTTGTTACAGCCTACTACAAATAACAGAAGAAAAACACTCGTTGTAAGTGATATAACCAGCTTCATAATATCCCATCCCTCTTATAGAATTTCAATTATCTTACTTTTAATAGAACTCGTAATAAAACTCAAATGGACAGATAGCTTCCACACCTTGTATGGTGTTAAAGTTATATCCATAAGCATCAACATTAACACTGCCATCATCTAAAAAATCATATACAGCATCATTTATCAGTAGTGTACCGGAAGTGAAAATACCATTTTGAGGAACCAATGGTTCTTCTGTTTGTATATATATGTAGCTATCGATACAGCTTTCTAAGAATATACTGATTTCACCATCTATACTCATAGTATTGTCAACCCAGTTTTGTGTCACGTTGAGATCATAGAAGTCAATATAGTATTGAGCTTGAAAACCTTCATAGTTTTCTATAAGTGAATTTTCCCCATTTAAAGTGATCTTCGCTTTTTTTAAATTGTAATCAAAAAGCATCTTGATATCTGATGTCAGTACAAAGTCCGTGTCACCTTTTGTTACAGTAAGGTTGTTTGCGCTTGTATTAACATCAAGAATATAATTCTTAAAAACCCCATTACTGAGGTTAGTACCATTGACAATAAATCCCGGTAACGTTTCGCAATTGTTGTATTGGTTGAAGACACTAAATGTTGTAGCGCTTACAGAACCTTCTATATCTACAGAACCACTGATAGGACATGGTTTTGTGCTTATATAAGGCAGTTCAGTATCGGGGGCTGATGCAGTGATTTGTTGTGATTTGACCTGATTAAGATCAGATAACGGATTGGCAAGAGTTGAAGTTAAGCCTGAAAAACCCAGTGAGTTAATAATCTTAAGTGCACTGGAAGCTTGTTCTTGTGTCATAGGTGTTGAATCAGGCTTATCCACTTTTGTATCAGAGCTATCGTTACAGCCTGATACAAACAATACTAACGCAGCTGTAACAAGTGATGTGAGGAGTTTCATGACTTATCCCTTCTTTTGTTAAATTTTGATTATTACATATTATAGCCATAAAATCATAAAAGTGGAACAAAAGATAAGTTTTTTTATTATAAAATTTATTTATAGGCAATAAGTAAAAAAACTTTAAAGTTTTTGTGTGGCTTCTTGATGGTGTTGACATGTTTGAATGAGATATCTTTAAAGCCCACTTTTGAAACAATGCTGTAAAGCTCTTGTGCATCAAATCCAAAGTGATGAACACCTTTGTTGTCTGAATGGAACGATCCATCTTCACTCTCAAGATCAGCTATGGCAAGAAAACCATCGTTTTTAATATTAGCATAAATAGTTTCAAAAAACTGTTCTGTATCTTGCACATGATGCAGTGTCATTGAGCTGATAACACCATCAAATTTTTGCTCGATAGGCTTTTGTAAAATATTTTGGTGAAAAGTCTTTATCTGCAATGTATCTGTATTTTTCTCCCGAAGTTTCTCAAGCATAGTTGCAGAGGTATCGACACCATAAACCTGTTGTACTTTTTTTGCTATCTCAAATCCAAGCAGACCCGTGCCGACACCAAAATCAAGTATCTCCATCTCTTTGTCGAGCTGTATGTTCTTTTCTATGGCATCTGCAATTTTTTTGGCACCCCTAACTCTGACATCAGCTGTATCCCAATTCTGGGCTTTTTGTTTAAAATGATCTTTCATAATTGAGTGATCCAATAGTCTGCATATTGTTGTTCCTGTTTGATTGTCGTTGTACCGCCATGACCGGGGTAGATTGTTTTATCATAGGGGAGTTTTTTGAATCGCTCGAGCGACTCTTTCATGTCTTGGGGACTGGAATAGGGAAAGTCTGTTCTGCCGATGGAGCGTTCAAAAATAAAGTCGCCACTGAACATCGCATCACCTATCTCTATAGTAGAGCATCCCGGGCAATGGCCGGGAAAATGACGAAACTTGACTTTAACTCCCTCAAAATCAAACTCTTCATCAGGTTTTACTTCCACATCAGGAACTGAGGGTGGCAGTGAAGGCATCCAAGAGCTTTTGCCTAAGAGCATCACATCACCTTGGGGTGTATAGAGCTTGATACTCAGCTTTTTTTGCAACTCTGCATTGGACCATACATGATCAAAATGACCATGTGTATTTAAAATGGCGACAGGGTTCGTGACATTTTGCATGACCCATTCTGTCGCACCTACACCCGGGTCTATGATAAACTCTTTTCCCTCAATACTTACTATATAGCAGTTCGTTTGGTACTCGCCCATCGCTTTTACTTTTATCTGCATGATTTATCTCTTTTTTAGTGTGATTATATCATGATACGCGTATGAAATTTTATAAACAATTAGAGTTAGTTATAGAAGCTAAAACTCCACAGGAAAAAATTGAACTTTTTAAAAAATTTTATGCTGCATATAAAGCTTCTTCACTTGAATTTGAAGAAAATTATGATGTAAAGTTTTTTCAAACCCCTTCTTATCGTGAAGTGTGTACTATAGTAGCACCTCAGGATGTTCCCAAAAGAAGTAATCTTACAAGCACACAGGGGCAGATAAATCTTTTGCATGCTATTGCGCATATAGAATACTCGGCAATTGATCTTGCCTTGGATGCTGCATATAGATTTCATGGGCTGACACAAAAGTATTATGATGACTGGCTTGAAGTTGCAGATGATGAGATCAAGCACTTTTTAATGCTTGAGAAACTGCTACAAGAGCTTGGTGC
>JALUKO010000103.1 GCA_027056525.1 Helicobacteraceae bacterium
TTTTGAGAAGATAAACCCTGCAAGAACCGTTGCCCAACCGATATAGATCATCGACTCATATCCATCAGACCATGGAGCGTGCCCGGCAATATACCATCTCAGACCTAAACCAAAAGTGTGCAATATAAAAAATACGACCAATATATAGAGACTTATTTTTGAGTATATCGCTATGTTAAACTTAGGCTTAATTATATTGATAAAACTAAGTACAAGCAGTATAAAACCGACTAAAAGATAAAATGGATAGAGTCTCTCAAATATTTGTGCTTTGTTGTAAAAAACCTCTGCAGCAATTTTATTCTTACTCGGATATACATCACTACCATAGAACTTCTGATATTTTGCAATTTTTGCCAGTGCGGTATTTGCAGCACTCCAGTTTCCACTTTTAAGAGCATTATCGATGGCTGTAAAATACTCAACTGCAATGTTGCGCACCTCCATAGCTTCATCTTGAGGCCATGTTTGTAATGCTTCTATTGTTGGATACCATTTATCATTCACATCATTTGGTTTTGGCCAAATTCTAATAAGTTCACCTGAGAAAACCATATACGCTATATTTACTTTCTCATCTATTTTTAAAACAGCTTTATCAAACTTATTTCTGTGTTTTGGTTCTTTCCGTGCCGCCTCTTCTGCATTTTTTGCAAGTTTGTAACCGCCAAGATTGACCGGATCATCAAAGAACTGTGCAAAAGAAACAAACTTCTCATTTTCAGGTACCCCTACAAGTTTGTTCACTTCAGGTTCTTTTGTTCTGATGAGTTTGATCTCTCTGTAGATTTCAGGACGCATCATCATACCAAGTATGACCTGATCCGCATCAAGCTTATACTTACCGATATCAAGTCCCGAACTTCTGTGTATCTTTGCAATGATCTCATTTGCCAAGGTATCCAAAGGCTTCATACGCCCTGCACTGTCTTGAACGATCAGCTCGCCGAATTTGTTGGCATGTTCTTTATCAAACGAAGTGATGATTTTGAGTGCAGGATTCATCTCGCTTGCGTAAGTTGGAGAAAAACTAAACAGTATACCTATAGCCAAAAGAGCAGGAAGCATTCTTGCCTCACTTGCTTTTTTTGCCTTCTCAGCTAGTTTTGAGAACCTGTTGCCTCTTGAAAAGAGTGACCAGAACATTCCAAGAGCAAGTAAAAAATACCCTAAGTACGATGGCAATGTTCCCGGATCATTGTTCACAGAAAGCACTGTTCCTTTTTCATCTTGATCAAAAGAAGACTGAAAAAATCGATATCCACGGTGCTCTAAAATATGGTTCATATAAATTCTATATGGCATCTCAATACCCTCTTCTTTATCTATGAGCACAACCTCACTTGCATAAGAAGCCGGACTCATAGAACCCGGGTATCTGTCTAGTTCAAACTTCTTAAGTTTTATCTCAAATGGCAGCTTGATCTTCTCTGCTCCATAAGAAACATAAATATCCAAGCCGTTTACTTTGACATGTGTAGGTTTTGCCAGTAAGCCTATCTGGCCAAATACCATCAACTCTTTTGATTTTTCACCTACTGTGACTTTGAACTTCAATGCGTCATAGCCATTTGTTCTTGGTGAAACATCCGGGTTTGTTATGATTTTTGTTGTTGCATGTTCTACAAACTTACGAAGTACAAAGTTAGAGTTTCCTGCACTAAAGAGTGTTCTGCCTGTTACAGGTTCTTTATCATTTGGCACAAGTGAACCTTTGGAACCGCCATCCATTTTCAAGTAGGTAAGCGGCATTGTATGTTTCATAAAAAGTTTACCGTTTTGAATATACAGGGCAATTACAGGTTTTGAAAACGTCTCATGTGACCCAAAATCGATAACAACATCATCACTTTCATAGTACTGAGTATATCTGAGTGCAATTTTTTCACCTTTACCTTTAGAAGTAATCATCATCTCAGCTACAGGATCGCCGCTACTACTCTCTACAGTTTGCTCTATAGCATTTGGTATATACTCTATAAGTTCAACTTTGACATCTTTGCCATCTATATCATCCAGTGAAGTTGAAAGATCATTCTCTTTTCGTTTTGAGAGGTACACTTTTTGCGAAGTTGAGTAGATCGTTTTTCCTGATACAACGTCAACTTTTAAATAGGTATCAGAGCTTGTCAGCGTAGAAGAGCTCTCCCCTTCACGAATATGCATAATTCCTTCAAAGCCACTAAAACGGGTGATCGCCGCACCAACTAAGATCACAAGAAAAGCTACATGAAAAATAAAGATCGGAGCTTTTTTCATCGTATACATTTTATATCTGCTTATATTAAGTATAAGATTGATCGCAAGAAAGATCAACAGAAGTTCGAACCATTGGGCATTATATATCTCAGCCTTGGCCGTTGGTGTGCCGTAGTCGTTTTCAACGAAGGTTGCATAACCACACGCAGCAGCAAAGATAAGCATCAATACTGCCATTAATTTCATAGAACTTATGAACGATATGAATTGTTTCATTTAGGTACCTTTTTAAAAAAAGATATTCTAGTCAAATTAAGCTAACAGAGGGTTAAAAGTCGTTCAAAAATTCTTCTATATCTTCAGCAATGTAGGCTATAGCCTGTGTCGCTTTAGCGTAATACGCCTTAGTAAAATAACTATCATCTATGGCAGGACTCGGTTCAAGATTATTCAGGATCGATCTGTCTGTAAGCTGCGCAAAATATGTTACATCTAGTACATTACCGCTTGTACCGATGACAACAATAAGCTCACAACTGTTTAACGCCAAAGTAAGCTTATCATACTCCGGTGCAGCTTCACCAAAAAAGACTATGTTTGGACGCAACTCTGCACCACAATTTGGGCAATTACCATTATGGTACTCATTGTGTTTTTTATATCCTATATCATATATATTTTCACACACCGTGCATCTGAGTTGTGTTAAAAAACCATGTAAGTGAATGATCTCATCTTCTTTCATACCCGCTTTCTCAAACAGATCATCAACATTTTGTGTCATCACCGTAATCTTATCCGGATACTTATGCTTAAGCTCCACTATAAGTTTATGTGCATAGTTTGCTTCTTTATCTTGAAGGTCTTGTCGTCTTGCGTCATAAAACTTGTGTGTAGCCTCACCGTTTGTCTCAAGACAACCTGCAGTACACACATCTTCTATGC
This sequence comes from Helicobacteraceae bacterium, assembly GCA_027056525.1. Taxonomy (GTDB): domain Bacteria; phylum Campylobacterota; class Campylobacteria; order Campylobacterales; family Sulfurimonadaceae; genus Sulfurimonas. The sequence goes on from JALUKO010000103.1 coordinate 3,145, forward strand.
GGTGATTTTCCCACAGTCCGTCACTGTCTCTAAATGTAGTGATCCCCGATTCTGCACTTATTCCTGCACCTGAGAGTATTAAAACCTTTGACATCATTTCCCCCTTTTGTAACTTACTAGATCTTTTTAAAAACTATCCTATAGTCACCATTTTCAAGCTCTGTCGCCTCATGTGTGAAATGTTCGGCGATTCTGTCGTACAAAGGGGCGGGTTCATGAAAAAAGATCCCCACAAGCCTCTCTTTGTCACTTTGTATCATACTCAATCCGTTAATGGCATTGACCATTGGTTCGGGAGGTTGACACCCTGTGGCATCAAACTCATAGTAAGTGATACCATCTTGCTCATATTTGTAAAAATCGAGTGTAGTTCTTGGAATCTGCACCAGTTCTTTTTGCATGTTGATCCTTTTTATTTTTGATGTAAGCTTTAAATAGCCAAAGAGATCTCAAACCCTTTTTTACTGCCCTCTATCAGTTTGACAGATCCACCATGTGCTTGTGCAATCTCTTGAGAGAGGACAAGTCCAAGACCGTTTCCTTTGACTTTTGTACTTCTAAAAGCCTCAAAAAGCTCTTTTTTGTTTTCTATTTCTATACCGGAATCGTAGATATAAAACTTATGAAAATCACCACTGTTTTCATATATGATCTCAATAGTTCCCTCATCATTTTCATCAAGCTCTATAGCATCTATGGCATTGGCTATAAAGTTGGAAAACAGCATCTCTAAAAGGTCTTTGTCGGCGTTGAGTATGAACCTCTGCTGAGGAAATATAAAGGTGATATCTTTGGAGTAACCATAGTATCCTATGTCCAGATCAAGGGACTCTTTAAGCTCACTCCACATAAAAGGCGACTTGTTAAGCTCTACACCTTTTGAAAACATCAGTGTAGCTTTTACAATCCTGTCTATACGGTACACCGACTTCTGAATCTCTTCAACGATAGGAATATTCTCAGGTATTACACGTTTTTTCAAAGTAGAACTCAGAAGTGAGATAGAACCAATAGGGTTGCGTATCTCATGGGAAAGATGGGCTGCCATCTGCCCCATGGTTGCAAGGTTCTCTTTGCGTTTTTGCTCAGTAATATCTGTTGCTGAGAGCATGATTTTGTCTTTATAACTTGAACTTTTAACAAGGTAGGAACGCTTGTTGAACTTTACTTCATAGTCATCATTTTTAGGTTCTAACATATCTAGTAGCTTCTCAAGTACTTTGGCGTGAGAATTTTGCAAAAACACACCACCGTCTGCATTGAGAACCCATACAGCATTTGGCAAAAACTCCACTATCTGCTCAACTGTATTTTGCAAATGATCATATGAAGCTTTAAGCTCACTAAATTCCCGCTCAACCTTGTATGTCTGCTCTATGAGAAGGTTAAGCTCT
>JALUKO010000104.1 GCA_027056525.1 Helicobacteraceae bacterium
TCTCTTGAAGTAAGTACCACAGTCCAAAATGCTCTGAATCTATAGGTTGGATTTTTGAAGTATCTATAAATGCTCCACAGGCAACAAGGCTTTCTTTATTTGCCAGAGCAACATTTTTATCACATTCGAGTGCTTTGAGTGTTGGGCGAAGTCCTAAAAAACCTACAAGAGCATTGACAACAAGCTCACTCTCACTCTCTTCAATCACAGAGAGAATGGCCTCATTGCCTGCATAAACGCGAGGGTGGTTTACATCTTTTATGTCAGACTCATTGGCAATTACAACCACTTTTGGAGAGTGCTCTTGTATCTGCTCATTTAAAAGTGTAATGTTTGATCCACATACAAGTACCTCAACAGCGATGTTGAATTTTTTTGCAACGATGAGAGTATTAACCCCGATGGAGCCAGTAGAACCTAGAAGTATCAACTAGACAAGACCTCGAAGCAGAACAAGCATCACAATCCCACCAAAAAGGTACCCGTCGATACGGTCTAAAACGCCACCATGACCGGGAAGTAAGTCTCCACTATCTTTTACACCGGCAGCGCGTTTCAATGAAGACTCAAATAAATCTCCAAAGATAGAACTCACAGCTACTGCAAAACTAATCAAAAATGCTACACCAAGATCAACAATAGGAAGACCAAAAAACATCCCACCAAGTGTTGCTACAGCGATACCACCTACAACACCCTCCATCGTTTTGTTTGGAGATGTCTCACAAAAAGGAGTTTTACCTATGCTTTTGCCAACCGCATAAGCACCAACATCAGTAAGTGCAACAACTGCTAAAAGCCATAAAAGAGAAACTACTCCGTACTCTTGGTACAGGGTAAACATAAAAAGCATACCCGCAGTTGGATAGATAAAAGGGAGAAAATCTTTCCAAGGGATCTCTTTATTAAATGCCACAGCACTTGCATAAGCTACACCAGCTAAAACAAAAAGATCATCACCATAAGGGTAGATACCAGCAACAAGCCAAACACCTATGGCAAAAGGAAGAAGCCCATCTTTTTGCACCTGAAAAAGTTTTATAGCCTCTTGGAATGCTAAAAGATAGACAATTCCAAACACAAGCCACATAAGAAAAAAGTTGTCTAAGAATCCTATGATTAAAACTGCTGCTAAAAGCGCAAAACCAGTAATAATTCTCTCTTTATTGTTTTCAAACATAAGTGATAATTCCCCAAAGTGTATTTGAAAGAGATTATATCCTATTAGAGTTTAAAAGTAATTATACGAGGATATCAAGTTTATGGATTTTATCTTGAGAGAGAGGCTCATCATCTTCATCTTTGTGATGTTGTGGATTTCTTTGTGTCTCTTGATCCGCTTCATTTTTTTGATGCTCACGATCAGGGTCAACCTCTTGGTTCTCCTCAGTTGGACGAACTTCAAGAACTTTCTCCTCTTTGGCTTGTACTGCTGCTTGTGCAACCATGTTTTGAAAATCTACACGGTTATTATGGGCATTTTGGACAGCAGTAGCCGCTGGTGTCATCTGATTTGTAAAAATTGCATTACCAATGGGACCCACAGCCATAACTATCTCCTTGTATCCACCTCGAGGGTTTTATATTTATTGTAAAGTACATTTGCACCACTTTGAATGGTGACTTCACGTCGTGGAGTATAATCGACCAAAAATCTATCTTGTGAAGTAGTAGTGAACTCTACACACAACTTTGCAGCAGCCTTAACAATATGTTCTGGAAGATTTTGCTTGTCAGTTGAGATGATCACATGGGTAGAGGGTTGGTCTCTCATATGAAGCCAGATATCTTTTGCTCTGGCATTTTTAAGAAGTTCTATATTCCCTCTCTCATTTTTTCCAAGCTGTACCTTATACCCCTCTATCCAAAAAACTTCTATGGAATCATTTTGTTTTATCTTTTTGTTTTGTACCTGTTTTGGGAAAAGCAGTTCTATTTTTTGAGTATCTTGAGCCACCTCTACGGTATGGATAAAAAGCTTAATATGCTCTATCTTAGAGCGAAGTGATTCCTCTTCTATGTGAAGATTTTTTGCTTTTTGTTTTGCTTTTTTAGAACGGGTAAAGAACATATCACTAATCATAAATGCACTCGGATATGGTTTTTCTAGTGTAATATGCACCTTTTGACCATCATAATCATCTAGCTCAAGTTCTGTTGTATAAGAGCTGATATTATGGATGTTGGAAAGAACAAGATTACCATAATGCTCATTTTTTTGTGCTTCCTCTTGCAGACTTGTCTCATCATCAAGTTTTACATAAAGCTTCTCAAGTTTTTTCAGCTTCTTTTTTAAAAGTGCAATCTTTTGTTTTTTCAGATTCTCTAGTTTATTGCTTTGCTCTTTCTCATACACACCATATAAAAATGCCTCAACATCTTCTATGGGGTACTCTTTAGGGATAAAAGGAGCTGGAGGGACATCAAGCAGCTTTTGTCCTACTCGCACCTCACGAAAAGAGGAGAAAAGATCCACATGACGAAGTGCCTCAAGGACAACATTCTCCTCATCTAAAATAATCACATTAGTATATTTGCCGGTAAACTCAATCTGAAGATGTGTCAACTCCTCTTTATAAGCAGAGGCCACAGAGCTTGTGAGACGAATAATCTTGTCACTATGAAGAAGCTCTATGTTTTGTATGTTTGAGCGGTTGAAACGCTTTGCTAAGATCACATCAAAAGGGGCATTATAAACTTTAGAACGCGGGTATTCTTTACATTTAAACATACTTGAGTTGGAGCGTTGCATATTAAAATAGATAACATCATTTTTATCAAAAACAACTTTAAGAGTTGTATCACTCACTCTATGAATAGCAGATATTTTTTTAAAATCTTGTAGATATTTTACAATCTGCTGGAGGTGAGAGAGTTTCATGAATTTACCAACTTTGAAATCGGTTTGCCAATATGATACCCTTGGGCAAAATCGATACCACACTCTTTGATAATCTCATAAATAGTCTCATCCTCTACATATTCGGCAACCGTTTGAATCCCTAATGTTTTTGCTAGATTGACGATAGCTCTTGTAATAGTTCTGTTTTTTTCATTTTGTTTCAAATTTTTAATGAAAATACCATCGATTTTTATAAAATCAAGATTGATCTCTAAAAGTCGACTAAAATTAGAATTTTCAATCCCAAAATCATCCACAGCAATTTTAAAGCCCATCTCTCTTAAACGATTGAGTTTTTTTGTAATCTTTTTAGAATTTTTTGCTATTGTTATATTTTCTAAGATCTCAAAGGTCACTCTCGAGGCATCAATATCAAACTGTTTAAGCTTCTCTTTTAAAAACTTTATAAGATACCCCTCTAGCAGATCTCTTTCTGTCAAATTGATAGAAAAATCTTCTCTCTTATTTGAAAAAAAAGCAAAACTTTTGTTGATCATCATACGTGTGATTGCAGTAGCAAGTCCAAGTTTTTCTGCAGGTTTTATAAAATATGCAGGAGCAATCACCTCCCCCTTATAAACCCCTCGAGCCAAAGATTCATACTTATAGATCTCTCCAGTTTTCACATTGACTATGGGTTGAAAATAAGGTTCTATAGCTTCTTCAAAAACAAGTTCTCGTGTTAAACGCAGCCATTTCACAGCCTCTTTTTCATCCACAAATGCAGCACTGTTTTCACTGTAGATCTCATAATGTCTACTGCCTAACTCTTTTGATTTGTCTAAGGCATATTCACAATTGATTAATGTTTCAGAGATATCTGCACGGATTGCATCTACTCCTATATTGAAAGTAATGTTTATCTCTGAATCATCTACTTGAATATTTTTTGTATCAAAAAAAGAAACCAATTGGTCACAATACAAATAGATATCTTTTAAACTTGCATCTTGAACAAGTATGGCAAAGCGATCTGATTCTGTTTTATAAAGCTTGGCTTTTTTATGTATATGTTTTTCTAAAATTCTAGCTGTTCTTATAATCACATGGTTGGCGAACTCTTTACCATACTCTTTATTGAGAACTGAGAAATGGGAAATATCCAAAAGCAACATATAATGGTACTCTTGAGAGATAAGATCATCTTGCAGCATAATCGTATTTGGCAAGTCAGTATAGTACTCATGCAAACATCTGTACTCAATCTCTTTTGTTTTCTCTTGCACAAGTTGTTCCAAGGTCTGCTGGTATGCCTTTAACTCTTTTTCATTGTCTATCTTTTGAATTACCTTCACAAGCAGAGAGTAAAATTGTTTATGATCAAACGGTTTAAGAAGGTAGCCATCGACATTGTATTTGATACTTTGCATAAAATACTCTGCCTCATTAAAAGCTGAAAGGACCAAGATTGAGATCTCGGTATTAAACTTTTTAATCTCTTCTATCATCTCTAACCCATTCATTTTAGGCATTTTTATATCAGTGATAATCAAGTCAAAAGATTGTTCTTTTACTTTTTGTAGTCCATCAACTCCATCGATTCCCACACAGATATCATCAAAGAAAAAAGATAAAAATTCCAAAACAATTTCTCTCATC
>JALUKO010000105.1 GCA_027056525.1 Helicobacteraceae bacterium
ACAAATATTCATAAGGAAAATGCCATGGCACATCTGCCGGCACTTCATCAAGAAGTTCCTCTTTTACAAAAAGTTTTTGCACTTTTACGTGTGTTGCATCATGCACAAGGGTTTTGAGTCTTTTCACACTCAAATCAAAATACTGTATCTGTATTTGTGGAAGTGTAAAATCCTCCTTAGCGACAAAGGCAAACTTTTGACTCCACAGCCCCTGAAAACCCTCTTGTGTAAGCTTGAGCTCTTTTTTAGGTGCTTCTGAGAATATTTTCACACCATCCACATTAAATGCAAAGGGTTTTATGGCATTGAAATTACCCACACCCTCTATGCGTATCTCCATATGGTAGGGCTCATATGCCTGTATATCGGTGCTGTCTTGAAGAACCTTGAGTGTAAACTCCCCTACAAGAGAAGTGTTTGTTTGTGCGATATCAACCTTTAACACAGGAAGCTTTATATCAGTAGCTGTAAAATCCTCTTTCTCACGATCATTGTCTCTTCCCCCGATCGTACTGTCGATGGATGCCTGAGTGGTGTGTTTCATCAGAGCATGAAAATCAAATACAATCTCTTTTGCCTTTTTTGCAAATGCAACAAATTCATAACGATTGACCCGCTTTTCATTTATGATCTTTTCACTTTCTTGCAACAAAAAAAGAGAATAATCTTCCCCCTGCGGATTAAAATCGATAGTGTAGAGTTCACTTTTGTCACTAAAAGTACACACATACTCCAGATAGATCGCCTCGTTCATGTACGCTTGTGTCTTATTGGCACTTGCTCTCCATGTATAGGTGGAAGCAAAAAGATCTGCACACAAAAACAGGGTCATACATAAGATACTACCAAGGCTTTTGCTCATTGACTCCCCTTTTGTTTATAAGCTCATACTGTTTCGAGCTAAGTTTTGCTTTTGTGCTATTTAGGTTAAACATCGCCTCGGACTCTATCTTTTTACCCATATCCGAAGCACCGCTTCCAGCCTTTGCACTCACATTCATGTTTGAACTTCCGGCATCTTTTTTCTTGTGTGATTGATCCTGCTCTTGTGCAAACGATGCATGTTTTTTTGTTTTTTGCTCCCCAGTCTGCATAGTTTTTTGCTCAGCAACATTACGTATATGGCGGTAGTTGTCATCTGCTTCTTTTGTGTAACAAAGGGTAAGCGACTTCAAATAGTTCTCTTTTGCTTTTTTAAATTTTTTTAAACGCACAAAAGTATTGGCCATATTATAAAAAACTTTCGCTTTGAAGTTTATATCTGAAGATTTTACCTTTTCATAATTCACTAGAGCCTTCTCATACTCCCCATTCTTATAATAACTGTTTGCCAAGTTGAAATATGCATGGTTCGTCTGAACTTTCTTATAATACTCTATCGCTTTTTCATACTCTTTGTGAACATACGCCTCTTGCGCTGTTTTTTCATCGAGATACTCCAACACAGAAGCATCCAAAGAGATACCAAAAATAAGCAACCATGCAAGAACAATACGTTTTAGTTTTGTCACACTGAGTAAAAATGTTATGATCGCCAGCACAATAAAGTAGTAAAACAGCTCTATATTTTGTACAACAACACTTTGTGTACTTACCTCTGCTTCTCTTTGAGACTCCAATGCCAAAAGAAGTGTCGAGAGATCTTTTGTATATACACCCCCACTTGCATCTGCAATAAGCTTTATATGTTCATTTTCCCGGCTCACCACAATATTTCCGTTTTCATCTTTGAGAAGTTCCCCATCTTCAAGTGTAATAGTTGCACCCATTTTTGTTGCTATCATCAGGATATTGACTTTTAGTCCATTTTTTTGTGCAAACAGGGCTTCTTTTTTATAGCTTTGCTTATCACCGCCATCACTTAAAAGCACTACACTCAGCTGTTTTGCATGTGATATTTTTCTCGCCAGCTTTAAAGCAGGCATAACAGCAGAACCTTTTGTCATGATGAGAGTCTCATCCAAAGAGCTAAATAGATGCATCAACACTTCACTGTCTTCACTCAAAGGGGAAAGGATAATAGCATTTGTGGTAAAACCCAATACGCCAAACCTGCTTTTTTGCTCACTTTTAAGCAGCTTTTGAAGCAGCTCTTTTACCTTTTGGGATCTACTTGGTTTTATATCAGTTGCATGCATAGAGTAGGAGAGATCAACTGCCAAAACTACATCACTTAAATATTGCTCTTTTTTAAGCGGCTCCTGTTCTATTACAGGGCGCGCAAGCGCGATAACTATAAACACCGATGTTACTATATAACCATATACACTCAAGCGTATCTGTTTCAAGTCTTTTTGGACAAATATCAGAAGTAACAGCAGCAATAACCAAAAATAAGAGGGGTATAAGAAACTCATCGCCCAACTCCCCGTACAATCAAAAAAGCCAAAAGTGCAAGTGCCAAGAGTAAAAATATCTGATAATAGTACTCTTTAAAAACATACTCTTTACTTCTGATCTTAGAAGATTCCAGCTTATCAATAGCATCATAAACGCTTTGAAGCTCTTTTGCACTCGTAGCACTGAAAAATTTGCCCTGAGTATCTTTAGCAATGCTTTTAAGCAGCTCACTGTCAGCTTCATTATCATCGCCTATTGCGATGGTATAGATTTTGATGTTTTTACTTTTTGCAAGTGCAACAGACTCTTTTGGGGAAATACTCCCCGAGTTGTGCTCCCCATCGCTCAAGAGTATAATGACTTTTGTTTTTGCCTTGGAGTGTTTGAGAGCTCTCACCCCCATAGCCACAGCCTCACCTATGGCTGTATTTTGTCCTGCCATCCCTTGCGTAAGATAAGAGAGCATCTCTACAACAACATCTTTTTCATATGTTACAGGCGTTGCGATAAAGGCAAAATCACCATAAACGACAACCCCCACATTGTCCCCTGCTCTTTTTACGATAAATTCACTCGCTATCTTTTTAGTGATATCAAAACGACTCATACGTGTCGTTTGAAGTTTGCTATCTTCAAAAAGATCATCCACCTTTGCAAATCCGGAAGCATTCATGGAGCCACTTGCATCCAAAGCGAGCACAATATCTCTACCTTCTCTGTTAAAGGGATGTGACCTATCTATCATAACGGGGGAACAAAGAGCTATCACTAATAAAACAAATACAAGAACTTTCACTATCCACTCTATTTTAAAAAAACTTTTCTTAGCAGACATGAGATGCAGATGAACAAAATATCTCTCTTTTAAGAGTTCACGGCATTTGTACAGACAGTATAAAATGGGAAGAAGCAACAGTATTAAAAAAGGATATTCAAAACTATAGTAATTCATTGTATATATTGTAACGAAAAATAAGTTTTTTGTGTCCATTGAAGAAAAATTAGAGGAAATTTATAAATTTTTCTCTTTTAGTATTGACATCTAAAAACAATTTGCCTATAATTTCGACCTCTTAACAAAAGAGAGTCAAAATGTCTCGTTAGCTCAGCTGGTAGAGCACGTCACTTTTAATGATGTGGCCGATGGTTCGAATCCATCACGGGACACCATATTTATAACAAACATCCAAAGTGGCCCCATCGTCTAGCGGTTAGGATCCATGGTTTTCATCCATGTTACCGGAGTTCGAGTCTCCGTGGGGTCACCACTTTTTATTGCATCACCCGACAAACACAATTCACACAAAGATATTGACACTTTTATATAGAGCAAAAAGAACTATATAGCTCTTTTAAACTCAGGATACGCTTCCACTCCACACTCATTCACATCCATACCTTCAACCTGGGCATCATCACTTGCTCTAAAGAGAGTAATTTTGTTAATAGCAAACAAAACGATGTAAGAAGCACTAAAAGCAAATACTGCGATCAATGCAACACCTTTAAGTTGAGCCATAAATGAGATATCACTTACAAAAATACCAACAGCCAAGGTTCCCCAGATACCATTAACCAAATGCACAGAAAGAGCACCGACAGGATCATCCAGTTTTAACTTATCAAATAACGGAACAGCAAATACAACCAACGCACCTCCTATAGCCCCTATAAGTATCGGTGTGTACATATCATACAGATCCGGCCCTGCAGTGATCGCCACAAGACCACCAAGAGCACCGTTGAGAATCATGGTAATATCAAAGAGCTTATAACGCATAAACATAATGGCTCCGGCAATGATGGCACCGGCAAGACCGGCTGTATTGGTATTCATAATTGTTTTGGCAACTGCATCTGCATTTTCTACAGAAGAGATGGAACCGACACTTCCACCGTTAAAACCAAACCAGCCTATCCAGAGTAAAAATGCACCAAGCACAACAAGGGGAATATTGGAAGCTGGAATCACTTTAATTTTTCCGTTTTTGTATCTTCCTTTACGAGAACCCATGATCAAAATTGCAGCAAGAAGTGCCCAACCACCTGTAGAGTGAATAACCGTTGAGCCTGCAAGGTCATACATATCTATATCTAAAAATGTTCCTGCTATCATATCTGCA
>JALUKO010000106.1 GCA_027056525.1 Helicobacteraceae bacterium
TGTGAATGTGACTATTCTTGGTTCCATTTCGGATCCTGACATGGGGTATTCCTTCAGCAGGCCCGTTATCGTCCAGACCAATGATGCCAATGTAGGTGCCAACGGCTGGGTAGTGATTTTTGGTAATGGTTATGGCAGTGAGAGGGGAGACTCTGTGCTTTATATTCTCAATCCGCTCACCGGCGAAGAAATTGATATTGCCGGTACGGATATTGGTAAAATTTATACCACCCCGGTAGGTGTGCATGGGGGGGGATTCAGCGGCATGGGTACCCCTAAGGTCATTGACGTAAACAATGATTTGAGGGCTGATTATGTCTATGGTGGTGACCTGCTGGGTAATATGTGGAAGTTTGATTTGACGGCAGGAAGTCCAGAGGCTATTGCCAAAGATCCTACAGCCGATAATGCAGCTGACTGGCAGGTCGCCTTCTGTGACGGCTCTGCGGACAAGGATAAGTCCGATTGTGCCCGAACAGACGTAAATGTGATTCCACAGCCCTTGTTTAAAACCAATTTGAAGCAGCCTATAACCAGTGCACCGGATATTATGCGCCATGAGAGTGGAAAGGGATATATGGTTATATTCGGTACTGGGAAATATCTCGGGTGGTTGGATCTTATCACCACTGATACCCAATCCTTGTATGGAATCTGGGATTGGGCCCCTGATACATTTGATCAGGGCTATCATGGTGCCAGATCTGATACTGTGTATGTGGATACAAGTGTGTCCCCCAATGTCACCCATAATTACGTGCGTCTCACAAATTACCCGCAAAATGATGGCCTTGGGGCACCACTCCATACTCTGTTGCAACAGTACATCGTAGCTGAGGGGTATTTGAGCGAAGATGTGGATAATGATGGTGTTCTTGATCCAAGCGAAGATATTAATGGTAATGGTGTTCTTGATCCTGGAGAGGATCTGGATGGGGATGGATTTCTTGATTTGGGAGAGGATATTAATGGAAATGGTGTGATTGACGAGTTTGGTTATTTTCGAATTCCTACAGCCTATGAGGGGGATTGGCGAATGGTTTCCAATGACCAGCTTGGTACAGGTGCTTATGCTGATTATGTGCAGTTGAACGGGCCCGATGATATGCAGGTACCCCTTGTCCATCTTGGCTGGGTTTTTGATCTGCCCGGAAGGTTGACAACCGGTACAGGTAGAGATTTGGACCACAATGCTACCGGCAGGACCTATAATATCGATCCTACGCTGGAGCATACGGCAGAACACTATGAATTGGGAGAACGTCAGGTTAACGATACTATTATACGTGATGGCAAGGCAATTATGATCACCTTTGGTATTGGTAAGGATAAGTGCGGTGCTTCAGCCTATTCATTCCTTAATGAACGGAATGTGAACTCCGGCGGAATGTTGTTCCAGCCTAATTATGATGTAAATGGCGATGGCGAATTAAACTGGGAAGATGTTGTAGCCATTAACCCTGATGGAAGTAGTTCTTATTTAGGGATTGCGACCGATGGGATGTATGAAGGCCGGCTGTTCAACCCGGTTATCCTGCAGGATGGTCTCGGTGGCCCCCATCCTACGGAGAATAAGTTCATGAGTGGATCTGTCCTGGGGCAGGGGATGAGTGGTGCCAAGATTGAAAAAACGCTCGAATCTGCAGAACGGGTTGGAATCTATTATTGGCAACAGGTGGAGTAGGCTTTGCGCCTGATCGCGATCATGACTGACACTGAACTGGTGCCGGTCATGTATCGCCTAGGTTTGGTTAACGCTGGAAATCCTGCGGACAATCTGATGGATAAGCTGAAAATATCTCTTATGGTAGGTGATCTTTGTGCAAGCGCTGTTTGTCCATGGTTTACCATAAATAATTAACTTTTTTATCTTGCCCATGTGAAAAAAGCAGACTGGATCTCGTTTTCTTTGTGTCCGTTGCTGATGGTGAATTTATTTCAGATAGAGGGTTGATTGAGCCTGGTGCACTCCAACAATTCGCCTATTATTTGTTTCTGGTAAAGGGAGTTTGAAATGAAAGTATTCAATATGAAAAAAATAGTTTTGATGCTTCTGTGCAGCGGTTTTATTTTTGAGCTGGCGGGGGCATCTCTTATGGCATCAGAGGGCGTCGTGAAAACAAAATCTGAAAATCCCCTTGAAACAGGTCGACTTTTTTATATTGGTGAAGAAAGCGTCACCATTGGAGACCAGGGGTATGCCATTACACCTGCAACCCATTATCAAACCAAAAGTGGTGGCGTTACCACCAAGAGTCGCTTTCATGTCGGGGATGAAGTAGAGTATCTCTTTGATCCCGGTGAAATGACGATTATCGAGCTCCGAATAAAAGAAGCCGGTTCTGAGAGTGATGTTAGTAAAGAAAAAGAAAAACGGGATGGGAAATTACAGTTTAAGGATGGTGTCTGGACCAATTAGTTTTTTTATACGGTTATATGGGTATCTCCTCGTCACAGGGTTTGTAAATATGTGGTTTCACCTGCCCTAAACTTGTAAGTGATCATGGGCTGTTACGCCGATCTCGACAATGGTTGTCAAAAGAATATTTTCAAGTTGAACTTTTTTTGATTTTGTTTGGAATTTGAAAGTATATCACTTCAAGTAGATACTCTCCCTCCTGATTAATCCGGGTTGTATTTAATCTATTGAATGCCGTATTCAGTAAAATAGATGAGGTTTTTTTTCTTGACATTCCATGGTACGGGTCTATATATATCATTGTTTTACTGAATACCGGTTCAGTGTGAGAAAAGTCGAAAATATTGTTTTTCGGGCATCCTGAGATCGGGATCATTTTTCTTTTATCGGTTTATTTCTATTCACGGAAATTTAACAAGAGAGGATTATTATGTCTAAATTGGTAGCCCCGCATGGTGGTAAAGGTCTTGTCTGTGCTCTGCTTCACGGCAGCGAGCTTGAGGCAGAGAAAGAGAAAGCAGCTGGTCTGAAAAAAATCGCGGTCAGTGACCGTGCCAAAGGTGACCTGATCATGATGGGGATTGGTGGCTTTTCTCCGCTTGATGGTTTTATGACCAAAGCAGACTGGAAGGGCGTTTGCGAGAGCTTTCAGATGGCTGATGGGACCTTCTGGCCTGTACCTATCACCCTGGATATTACCAAGGCTGATGCCGATGCCATCAATAAAGGTGACGAGATTGCCCTTGAAGCCGATGGTGAGATCATGGCTACCATGAAGGTCACCGAGAAATACGAGATGACCGAGGCCGACAAGAAATGGGAATGTGAAAAAGTTTTCATGGGCGAAGGTGAAGAGTCCGTAGATGGAAAGTTCTGGGAAATCGCACCTGAAGATCATCCCGGTGTCATCATGGTCATGAACCAGAAAGAGGTTAACATCGCCGGCCCGGTTAAGGTTCTGTCCCAGGGTGAGTATCCCAACGAGTATCCGGGTGTTTACCTGACCCCGGCCGAGACCCGTGCCATGTTTGAAGAGCGCGGTTGGGCCAACGTTGCCGCTCTGCAGCTGCGTAACCCCATGCATCGTTCCCATGAGTTCCTGGCCAAGATTGCCATTGAGGTCTGTGACGGTGTCCTGATCCATTCTCTGATCGGTAACCTGAAACCAGGTGATATCCCGGCAGATACCCGTGTTAAGGCCATTGAGATCCTGATTGACAACTACTTTGTCAAGGACAACGTCATCAATGCAGGTTACCCGCTGGATATGCGTTATGCCGGTCCCCGTGAAGGTCTGCTTCATGCTACCTTCCGTCAGAACTATGGTGTCAACAACATGCTGATCGGTCGCGACCATGCAGGTGTTGGTGATTTCTATGGTCTGTTTGAGGCCCAGGAGATCTTTGACCGTATCCCCACCACCGGTGATGCCGGCAAGGATCTGCAGTGCAAGCCCATGAAGATCGACTGGACCTTTTACTGCCACAAGTGTGATGGTATGGCTTCTCTCCGTACATGTCCGCATGACAAAGAGTCCCGTGTTATCCTGTCTGGTACCAAACTGCGTAAGGCGTTGTCTGAAGGTGCCGAGATCGTTGATCACTTTGGTCGTGACGAGGTTCTGGATCACCTCAAGAAGTACTATGCCGGTCTGACCGAGAAAGTCGAGGTCAAGATGCAGGGTGCCGCCTCCGGCGATTCCATGTAACTGCTGACCAGGCTGAGTTACGTCTGACAGGGGAGACACCTTCGGGTGTCTCCCCTTTTTGGTTACAGGCGGAACTTTTTTTCTTTTCTACTTTTCTACTGATATTTTTCCTGCAGCTCCAGCAGTTGATCGATATAATCCTCTTTGTAGATCAACTGGGTGGTGGATTCGATTTCCCGGATCAGTTTTGGGATCAGCGGTTTGATGTCAAGTCCGTAGATGTTGAGATTGTTTCTGTTGGCCTGGTCGATTATCAGGATGGCGTAATAGTTGACCAGCAGGCGTGACCTTGAATCCCTGCGGAAAAGATATGACCGCCCTCCCATGGTGTTGAGA
>JALUKO010000107.1 GCA_027056525.1 Helicobacteraceae bacterium
TAAAAATACTTCTAAAATCTATCTGGAACACTCTATTAAAAAATTTTTACAAGATATTCAGAAAAGTTCTCATCCTGAAAGTGAAACTATTTTAGACTATATACATGCAAACAACAAAAATATTACCAAACTCTGGAACAAATTTTATAAAGATGTACAAGAGTTCCGAGATGCTTCAGGTGTAACTTCGAGCTATTCAAATATCCTTTTGGAAAAAACTGTTACCGATATCTATAACACGAACCTTATGCTTATCATAGAGTTTGATAAGTTAACTAAAAAGCTAAAACAGGACTACTCTAGCACTTTGGAAATGTATAAGTTTTTGCAATATATTCTCTTTAGTATATTGCTTTTGTTACTCATATACCTTTTTACCCAAGTGAAAACAATTATCGCCTTTGTACATAAATTTTTAATTATTTCAAAAAATATCATTACAAATTCAAGCATCAAAGAACTCACACCCATTGAGCTGCAAAATAATGATGCAGACATTACACAGGCAGTTCAAAATTTTAACCATATTGTTAAAAAAATAGACAACTCAATCGAAATTGCCCATGATTCTATTGGACACTCCTATAAATCACTTGAAATTGTTGAACAAAATATTGAGGAGCTTCTAGAGTTGCTAAATACCATGGACGAAAATGCTACACTAGATAATGAGCTTACAAAAAAAGAAGATGCTGTTATACAATCTCTTGAAGAACTCACCAGCTCTGCGCAACACCTCAAAGATTTAAAGAATGATCTTCAAAAACTTATATCCTACAAAAAGAACTCATAAATCTTAAATTAAAAAATTAATTTTTTAATTTGACCTTAGTCAAACTATTGCACTTACAAATGCACTAAGATTACATATAATTTGAGTATTGTCATGTGCATTAGTGCCTTGGAAGATACTTGAAAGAAGACTAAGGAGAAAAAGATGGACAAGCATTTTAATAAGCTTTCTTCACTTATTTTAGGTACTGCACTTGCTACAACCGTTGTGTCTGCGAGTGGTGGTGAGCTCCAAAAAGTAATGAAGGCAAGAGGTTTAACGGAAAACGATGTTATTCGTGCTGCAAAAACATACAACCCTACAGGTGGGAGGGATGAGTTTATTGTATTTAGTTCTGGTGGACAGTCTGGGCAAGTGATTGTTTATGGCGTGCCATCAATGAGAATCTTAAAATATATTGCCGTATTTACACCCGAACCATGGCAAGGTTATGGTTATGATGTAGATAGTCTTAAGGTTTTAAGACAAGGTAATATCCGTGGACGTGAAATCAACTGGGGAGATACGCACCACCCTGCTATTTCTGAAACAGATGCAAAATATGATGGAAAGTGGTTAGCTATAAATGACAAAGCAAATCCGCGTATTGCTATCATTGACCTTCACGATTTTGAAACAAAACAGATCGTGGTCAACCCTGTTTTCAAATCGGCTCACGGTGGGGCTTTCTTTACTCAAAACAGTGATTATATCATAGAAGCTGCTCAGTACGCTGCTCCGTTTGATAATAACTATCACCCGATTGAGGAGTATAAAGAGACATACCGTGGTGGTGTTACCATGTGGAAATTCAACCATGACAAGGGGAGAATCATAGAAAAAGATTCTTTTACTATCGAGATGCCTCCATATATGCAGGATTTAAGTGATGCCGGTAAAAATGCTTCTGATGGCTGGGGATTTACCAACTCATTTAACACGGAGATGTACACAGGCGGTATTGAAGTGGGTATGCCACCAAATGAAGCCGGTATGTCAAGAAATGATACTGACTTCTTACACGTATATAACTGGAAAAAACTGGCAAAACTGGCAAAAGATAAGAAAAACTACAAAAAAGTCAACGGTATGAAAATTATACCGATGAGTGTAGCAGTTGCAAACAACGCGCTTTTCTTGATCCCAGAGCCTAAATCACCGCATGGTGTTGATGTATCTCCTGATGGAGAGTATATTACAGTTTGTGGTAAGCTAGATACTCACGCTTCAGTATATAAATGGAGTAAAATCAAAAAGCTTATTGACACTAAACAATATGCAGGGAAAGATCCTTACGGTATCCCTATTTTGGATATGAAAAAATCACTCCATGGTCAGGTTGAGCTTGGTCTTGGGCCATTACATAACCAGTATTCAAATGTAGATGGCGAGATCTATACATCGCTGTATGTTGATTCTCAGATCGTTAAATGGAACTATAAAAAACTTAAAGTTCTTGATAAGGAGAATGTGCACTACAACGTTGGGCACCTTTGTGGCATGGAAGGTAAAACTGCCGATCCTCAAGGAAAATATATCATCTCTTTAAATAAACTTGCTATTGACAGATTTGATCCGGTTGGTCCACTACATCCACAAAATCACCAGTTGATCGATGTAAGCGGTAAAACTATGGACCTCCTTGTTGATATGCCACTACCTTTAGGTGAGCCTCACCAAGCTGTAGCTATCAGAGCTGAGAAACTACACCCGGCTGTTAGATATAAAATGGGTACAAACTCAAAAACAGGTAAGCAACACAAAGGTAAAACTTTAGCGGGTCAGGAAAAAATTGTAAGAAAAGGGAAAAATGTATATGTATATGCAACACTCGTTCGTTCACATATCAATCCTGAACGTATTACAGTAAACAAAGGTGACAATGTAACTATTTACATGACCAACCTTGAACGTGCCCAAGATGAAACTCACGGTTTCACAGTTGATCATTATGATGTGCACGCTTCCCTTGAACCGGGTGAAACAGCAGAGATCAACTTCACAGCAGATATTGAAGGTGTATTTCCTTTCTACTGTACAGAGTTTTGTTCTGCACTTCACTTAGAGATGATGGGCTATATGATGGTAAAAGATCCTAACAAAAAATATGTTAGTGCTCAAAAACTCAAAATGAAAACAATGTCCAAAGCAGAGCTAGAAGCTGAATACAAAAAAACTGTAGCAGTCAATGACGCTACTGATGCTGTTATTCAAAGCGTTGTTAAATTCTTGAAAGAGAACCATTTTGAAAAACATAAAGTTGTTGCTGATCTTGTAACTGATGCGTTTGATCAATACAATCAGATCCCTGCACAGAAAAAGAAAGCTGATGCAGCATACAAAAAAGGTGACTTGGAAAAAGCGATCTTATTTGAAAATATGATCTGGCAACTTATGGTAAAAACTGCCGATGTTGGTATTCGTGCAAAAGATGCACTTGTTCGTATCATCGCTACAAAACAATCTTCTGCTGCACAAGCCGGTGAAAGAGCATTTGGAGAGGGTGGTTGTTCAGGATGTCATGTTATTGGTAAAGTATCATCCGGTCCAGACTTAACAGGTGTACTTCAAAGACATGAAAATGGTGAACAATGGGTGAAAAACTTTATTATGCATCCGGAAAAAATGTACCATGATACTTATGTAAAAAGCATGATTGATTATTTTAATCTCAAAATGCCTAATCAACATATGAGTGAAAAGGAAACTGAAAACATTATCGAATATCTAAAATGGATTGACGAGAATGCAAATTTATTCTAAAAATAAATTTCCTGTTTTACTTACTTCTAGAAGGAAAGAGCTTTCACTCTTTCCTTCTCCTTAATAATCAAAATTCTCTCATTGACATAAATCAAACTTATAAATTTTTTATTATTATATAATAATTGAAATTTAAAACTGAGGATTTCTACTAATCTTGAATTTTAAATTTAAAAAAAGGAATTTACATGCATCCTAGTCTGATAAAGGCAAAAATATTTGCTTCATTAGCACTCATAATTTTAACACTTGCTTTTACTTTTCCGATGTTGGCTTTTCATGGAACTCTAAACAAAGTTGAAGATGGCAAGCCTGAGGAGATCTCATCACTTAGTAAATCTGTATGGAATCTCTATAATCAAGGTCGTTATAAAAGTGTAACCACACCAAAAGAAGCTCACAACAATTTGGAACAAATGATAGAGTCCGCTTCTGAGATCGGTGTTGCATCCCTACCTATTTGGGCAGTTTCACTTGAAGCACCAAACTATCCAAAAGAGGCATTCCCTGAAGGAATTCCTGTTTATTTTCATTTTGATGGTTACAGTGGTGAAGTACATGAGATGAATACTATTAACCATTATGTAGGAATGGATCCTATGTGGGTAGGTGGTACTTTTGAACGCGAAATTGGTATTTATGCACTTTTACTCCTTTCTCTTGGTATGATCTATTTTATAGCATATGACAACAAGTATTTGAACTATATCATTTTGATCCCGGCATCATTGCCCCTGCTTTTTATAGCTGATTATTCCTACTGGCTCTATTGGTTCGGACATAACTTACATGACTGGGGAGCCTTTAAGATCAAACCTTTTATGCCCACAGTATTTGGTGATGGTAAAATCGCACAGTTTGTTACACACTCTTACCCTACTATTGGGTTTTATATGTTGGTAGCAATCGGGCTACTTAGCCTTCTTGCTTTTTTTGCGAAACAAAAAGCAATGAGAGAGATGAATTCACAAGAAAAATAAAGGTATGGAAATCAGTATGTTGAAAGTTCTTTTTGCTTCTTACTTTTTTTTATTTAGCCAAATACTTTGTGCTAACATGCTACAAGAAGCGATAGACAAGGCACCGGCCGGTTCTATTTTAAAACTTCCTGCCGGTATCTATAAGGGAAGCATCAACATAACAAAACCTATCTCAATTATAGGGAAAGAAGATGGTGTTATCATAGATGGTGAGAACAGCGGTACAGTTATCAACATACACAGCTCTTTTGTCACTTTAAAAAATTTAACTATTATTGGAAGCGGTTCCCGTCACGACAAACTTGATGCTGCCATTGCTATGAAAGAATCGAAACAATGCGAGATTGACAACTGTGTTATAAAAGACTGCTTATTTGGTATAGACCTTGAAATGGTTAGTAACTCTATCATCTCCAATAACACAATCACATCCAAAGATCTCGATCTTGGACTTCGAGGAGATGGACTTAGACTATGGTACTCTCATGACAATGTTGTAAAAAACAATCACCTTTATAAATCTCGTGATATGGTAGTGTGGTACTCCCATGGGAACCAGATTATTGCCAACAAAGGTGAATGGTGTCGTTATTCACTTCACTTTATGTATGCCGGTAAAAACTTTGTAAAAAACAACAGTTATCAATTTAACTCGGTCGGTATCTTTTTTATGTATTCTCAAGACACTATCGCCACGGGCAATACCATTAAAAGCTCTCTTGGTGCTACAGGAATGGGTATAGGCTTAAAAGATGTTTCAAACTTCACTATCAAAAACAATACAGTTATCTACTGTGCACAAGGTATCTATATAGACCGTTCACCATTTGAGCCAGGCACTCACAACTGGATAGAGTCCAATAAGATACTCTATAATGCAGAAGCCCTGCATTTTCACTCACTCAGTGAAAATAATATTATTAAAGATAACGTAATCATGGGAAATATAGAAGATATTGTCAATGACAGCAGAGGAAGTAAAACCAACGAGAATGAGATTGTTGGCAACTACTGGGACAATTATGAAGGATTCGATAAAAATAAAGACAATATCGGCGATACACCACATAAAGTGTATCAATATGCCGACCAACTTTGGGTCTATAATCAAGATGTCAAGTTTTTTTACGGAAGCCCCGTGATCTCATTGCTCAACTTTTTAGCAAAACTTGCTCCATTTACAAAACCTCTTTTTTTACTAGAAGATAAAAAACCTAAAGTCACGATAGAAGGATAGTTATGAAAAAAGTACAAACAGATAGAAGAAAATTTGTTAAATACTCCACACTTGGGATACTTGGTCTCGTTCTTGGTGGTGGTGTAATTTTTTCACCTTATGCAGTTGGTGCTGAGAATAGACTGCGCCCACCGGGTGCTCTTGCAGAGAAAGATTTTCTTGCACTGTGTATAAAGTGTGGGCAATGTCTTCAGGTATGTCCTTACCACTCTATAAAACTCTCAGACTTCGCCAAAGGTCATGGTGTAGGCACCCCTTATATAGATGCAAATGTTAGGGGATGCTATGCTTGTGAAGCAGTACCTTGTGTACTTGCATGTCCAAGTGGAGCCTTGGAGCACACCTGTGAAAAACCTGAAGATATCCATATGGGAGTGGCAGTGCTTGAGTTTGCGGATACCTGCCTGGCTATGAGTAATACGCCGGTTCCAAAGGGCTATAATCAAAAAATGATAGACTTTACAGCTTCTGTTGTCAATCTTACCCCTTTGGAGGAGAAACTTCTGGAAAAATTTAGTGGCTACGAAGGGGAACAATGCACTTTATGTGCAGATATGTGCCCACTCTCAAACCCTTTAAGTGCCATTGCTATGGTTCCTGATGAGAAAGGCGGGCATAAACCCGAGATCTATGATGGATGTATCGGCTGTGGTGTTTGTCAAGAAGTTTGTCCGACAAAAACACCTTCTATAGTAGTAAAACCAAGAGTAACTTATGAACAATATTATGCAAGTAATTAACAGGAATAACAAATGAAATATACAAAAACAAAACAAGTTCAAAATATACTGATAACATCTAGCTTCTTAGTCATAGCTGCTTTTAGTGGATGTAGTGAAAATTCTCAAGAAGACAAACAAAAAGAGGATCTTCAAAAAACCTCCAGCGAAACGCCTCAAATTGAGATCATAGCAAATGAAAATGCACATGAGATAAAAGTACAACAAAAACACAGTGATGCCAATCAGAGTAAATCGTACTATCTTGAGTACAACATCAAAAGTGAATATGATCCAAATGCACAACCTGCAAATGAGGATGCATCTGTGCGAGTAAAACCAAGAACATCTATTGATGCAAACATGCATGTAAGAAGCCCCTACGAAAAACTTCAGGTTTCTCTGCTTGTCAATAAGCTCAGTAAAAAGTTTATTGTCAAGTGTTCTGCATGTCATAATGATTATGCCAACGGCATTATCGGCCCTTCCCTTCTATCAGAGAGTTCCGATGAGATTTTCAACAAAATAGCAGACTTTAAAAGTGGTAAGAAATCCAATCCACTTATGAATGATCTTATAAAAATGATGAGTGATGAAGAGATTCGTGAGATAGCAGATGATATCTATGAGTTTAACAAACAAATCGAAGCGATAAGGAAATAAAGATGAAAAATATAATAGTTGGAATTTTAACACTACTTATTTTTGGTTTAATGGCCTGGACGGCTTCACAGGGGGGAGCCTACAACGGTGGTGAACAAAATAAGGTTATCAAAGACTTTGGAAATTCTGCGATGCAAACGGCTTCTGTTGTTGCACCTCAAGAAAAAGATGACAGACAAAAAGAGATGGATGAACTCAATGCCCTTAAGGATAAAGCAGGTAATACCGGTGCATTTAAGGTATCACAAGAGTATAAAAGTAAATGTTCCTCTTGCCATGGTGTCAATGGTTCAGGCTTTCAAAATGGCAGAAAGATGATGGGTCCAAAACTTTTCGGGCAAAATGAAGCTGAGATATACAAAAAACTGAGTGATTTCAAAGATGGAAGAAAAGAAAATATGATTATGAAAGGGCTTCTAATCAAACTCAATGATGAGGACTTAAAAAGACTCGCAAAAGAGATTGGAGAATTCCCGGCTCGTGCAAAAGCACTTCAGCAAAGCAACTAACACTCAATAAGAGGAAGTTTACAATGGATAAGTATAATAATAGAGAAACGATAAGTAAAACTACTTTTTACTCCACCTTTTTTGATACAACAAGGGATGGTAAAAAAAAGTTCAGTTACAGAATGAAAAGGTGGATCCTTGTGATTGGGATCCATCTACTTT
Organism: Helicobacteraceae bacterium; assembly: GCA_027056525.1. Taxonomy (GTDB): domain Bacteria; phylum Campylobacterota; class Campylobacteria; order Campylobacterales; family Sulfurimonadaceae; genus Sulfurimonas. Next base: position 7,806 of record JALUKO010000107.1, read on the forward strand.
TTTTCTTATCGTTTTTTATCGATTTGCAAATGTTGGAAGGAACACTCAGTGGTTCAAGATTTTTAGGTTTTCATATGATCGATCCCTATATGACCATAGAGATGTTCTTGGCAACACACCACATGCCTGTCAATATCATCATCGGGACAACAACGATCATTATTGTATATCTCTTAGTTGGGGGTAGAAGCTACTGTGCATGGGTTTGTCCTTATGGGATCCTAAGTGAAGTGGGAGAAAAACTTCATAATACGCTTGTAACAAAAAAGATCATTAAAGAAAGAAAGTTCGACCATAGAGTACGCTACATTTTTTGGGCGATCTTTTTAATACTTTCAGCAACAAGCGGTTACTTGGTATTTGAGACTATTAACGTTGTGGGTATACTCAGTAGAATGATCGTGTATGGATGGTCTTTGGCTTTTCTTTGGGTTGTCGTTGTGTTTTTGTTTGAGGTATTTTACTCACGCCGTGCATGGTGTACTTATATTTGTCCTATTGGCACGACTTATGGTTTCATTGGTAAGGTCTCAGCACTCAGAATCGAATGGAACGATAACTGTGATCACTGTATGGTATGTCACGATGTATGTTTTGAAAATCAAGTCTTAGAGATTACAAAAGCAAAATATGACAAACAAAGAGAAGAAGAAGGTATTACAAGGGAGTATATCACGGGTGCAGACTGTACCTTATGTGGAAGATGTATAGATGTCTGTCACGAAGATGCTCTCAACTTCGACTTTAGACTCAAAAGTTTAATATAAAGGTTTCTATGATGATAAAGGTCTCTAATCTTACGAAAAAATTTGGCTCACATATCTCTTTGGATAATGTGACATGTGAGTTTCACAAAAATGAAAGCATTGCACTCATGGGTGCAAACGGAGCCGGAAAAACCACTCTTATCCGCTCAATTTTAGGTTATTATCATCCCAACAACGGAGAGGTGCTTATTGATGGGAAAAACCCTATCAAAGAGCGTGTAGAAGTTTTAAAAAACATCAGTTTTGTACCACAGCTTCCACCACCGATTAAACTAAGTCTTGATGAGCTTATTCAGTATATCAGTATCAGTGCAAATGTTGATAAAGATCTTATCTCCCATTATGCTGATGAGATGCAACTTGACATAAAGGCAAATCTTTCAAAATCATTTTTTAAACTCAGTGGCGGGATGAAACAAAAAATGCTCATAGCGATCTCCTTGGCAAAAAAAAGCGATATCATCATCTATGATGAGCCCACTGCCAATCTTGATCCAAAAGCAAGAGATGATTTTTACAGACTTCTCAAACAAAATGAAAATGAAAAAGTACTTCTGTTTGTCACCCATAGGTTAGAAGAAGTTAAAGACCTCGTTAACAGACAGATATATATGGATCTTGGAAAAGTTGTCTCGGATGAAATCGTTTAAACTTTTAATGATTGTAGTGCAAAGCACCTTGTTTGGCTTACTCAGTGGTTGTCTCAGTGCCGAGAATAAATCTGTCACACTAGAGGATACAACCTGTCCAAAATGTCATATGGAGATTCCAAGTTCACATATACATACGGCTACGATAACTAGAAATAATAAGGTGTACTCGTTTGATGATATAGGGTGTATGATACTATGGTGTTCACAAAACAGTGTAAATCTTCCAAAAGTACAGCCCAAAGTATTTACAAACGATACTAAAAAATATATAAATGCTTTTGATGCACACTATAAAATCAATGAAAAAACACCCATGTCCTATGGTTTTTCAGCATATGAAAACCAAACAGAGGATACTATTGACTTTAAATCAGTCATACTAAGAATGCTCAGAGGAGAACATATGGCAAATCCAAAAATCAGAAAACAGATACTGGGGCTATAAATGAAAAATTTATTTTTAATTGCATACCTTGACTTGAAAGAATCCCTTAGAGCAAAATGGTTTGTAGTTTACTCCCTTGTTTTTGGTGGTCTTATAGCACTATTTTTTATTGCGGGTGTAACCGAATCTCAGGTGATGGGCTTTAGTGGTCTGAGCAGACTTCTGCTTATGTATATTCAAGTTACCATAGTGATACTTCCTATCTTTATACTCATAACAACGGTACGATCTATTTCAGGTGATCGGGACAACCATATACTCGAGTATATGCTCTCATTCCCTATATCACTCAGACAATATTACTGGGGCAAGATCATAGGTCGTTTTATAACTGTATATATCCCTGTTATTTTTGCTATGATCATAGCCGTACTCTATGGAGCTTTCAAAGGTGCCCAGATACCCTGGAGTATATTTTTTCTTTATACAGGATTACTTTTTGCTCTCTCTAGCGCCTTTTTAGGTATAGCGTTTTTTATATCCTCCTTTGTAAAATCTTCTGAAATTGCTCTTGGACTCGCCTTTTTTGTGTGGATATTTCTACTCGCATTTATAGATATTGCCCTTATTTCACTTATGATGCAGCAAAGATTTGATGAACAACTCATTATTTTTATCGCCATGGCAAACCCTATGGAGATATTCAGAGTTGCCGCGATTTCACTTTTTGACCCTGAACTTACAGTGATGGGTCCTGTTGCTTTTTACATTCTTGATTCGATGAGTCAGAGCGTATTTGTAGCTCTTTCCATTGGATATCCACTCACGTTGGGACTTCTTTTTGCATACTTAGGGTTTAAAATATTTGAAAAAAAAGATTTGGTTTAAGGAGAAAATATGAACAAAATAATCTTAGTAATGGTTCTGCTCTCAAGTTTACTCTTGAGTGAAAGTTTAAACTTTGACAACAATACGACATGTCTCGTTAGACATCTCAAGGTGTACAAAAACCCTCAATGGGTAGCAAAAATAGAGCTTTCCAATGGGAAAGAGCTCTTTTTTTCAAGTCCGAAATCTATGTTTGAATTTTACCATAGACCCGGGCAATGGTATGATTTGGGTGTCAGAAGTGAAGATGATTTTAAAGATATTCTTGTTACTGATTTTGACACAATGCAACCCGTTAAAGCAAAAGGAGCATTTTATGTTTATGGAAGCAATATCACATCACCGGCCGGTGATGACCTGGTAGCTTTTGACTCCTATAAGAAGGCGCAAGAATTTGCAAAAAAACATAACGGCAAAAGAGTACTTGGCTTCAAAGAGGTTAACTATGCACTTATAAACCTACTCAATGGAAGGATTTAACATGGCAAAACCAACACCTATAGATGAAGAGATCGTACTTGATCCTAAAAGATACATAGTAAGTGAAACAGATGAAACAGGAAAAATCACCTACTGTAATGATTATTTCATAGAAGTATGTGGCTATTCAAAAGAGGAACTCATCGGTAAACCACACAGCATTATCCGTCATCCTGATATGCCAAAAGTAGTTTTTAAACTTTTATGGCAGACTATATCATCTGGGAAAAATATCAACGCAGTTGTCAAGAACCTGGCAAAAGATGGAAGATACTACTGGATCTTTACAGAATTTGAGATACGCAAAGATACCGATACAGGTAAGATCATAGGCTACCATGCTTCTAGAAAAAAGATATCAAAGCATGTTATAGAAGTGATTGCCGATCTTTATAAGGAACTTCTCAAGATAGAACAAAGTGATGGCGTCGAAGCGAGTGAAAAATATCTGGTACAATTCCTTAAAGACAAAGGTGATGAGATAGAATTTGCCGATATCATGGAAGAGATTCATAAATTTTACTAGATATCCAAGCAAAGAGATCCGATGAAAACAACCTTCTTTCTCCTTTTTCTTCTCTCTTTAGCTTATGCAAATCCACTTCAAAATGCAATTGACAATGCGCCACCCTACTCCACATTAAAACTCTCACCGGGAATTTACAGCGGTAGTGTTGTTATTGACAAACCGCTTACAATTGAGGGAAAAGCTGATGGTGTCATCATTGATGCCAAAAACATGGGGAGTGTCATCACGATACTCTCATCTGATGTGCATATTAAAAAACTCACCATCCAAAACAGTGGTGCCAGGATGCATACCATAGATGCTGCCATCTCCATGAAAAATATACGATACTGTAGCATAGAACAATGCAGACTACTTAACTCCCTTTATGGTATAGATATGGCAATGGTAAGTGACTCCAACATCACCGGCAACTACATAACTTCTAAAAAGTTTGATCTGCCTCTTCGGGGAGATGCTCTTAAAATGTACTATGCACATAACAATATCATTGCCAACAATACCATTGAAAACTCCCGAGATATTACTCTCAACTACTCACACCATAATCTCTTTGAGAAAAACAGATTTTTGCATAACAGATTTGCAACACATCTGAGCCTGAGTAATGACAATAGATTTCAAAATAATCTTTACTTATACAACTCTGTCTCCATGATGCTCATGGGTGCAAAAAACACTCAAATCCTGCACAATCAGATATTAAGCTCCAACGGAGCAGCCGGGATAGGTTTACTTCTCAAAGGAGTAGCACAATGTGTATGCGAACATAACAAGATTAGTTTCAATGCCAAAGCCATCTATATTGACGGACAAGAAAAGGCAAAAGGGATGAAGCGCTATATCAACTATAATGATATCTCTTACAACAAAGAAGCCCTCCATTTTCACGCAAGTATCAAGGACAATACTATTACACACAACAGATTTTTTGCAAATATAGATGATATTGTCAAAGATATAGGTGGAAGTTTCTCTTCTAGCAATAAGGTTGAGTACAATTTTTGGGATAGATACGTGGGATTTGACAGAGACGATGACAATATAGGGGACACGCCCCATAAAGTGTACCAATACGCAGATCAATTATGGCACTACAACAACAAAGTAAAGTTTTTTTATGCTTCCCCTACCCTGACATTGTTAAATTTTTTATCAAACTTGGCCCCTTTTATTGAGCCAAATCTTCTTATGCAGGATTCAAAACCTGTTTTTACTTACTCAGATGAGTAACTCTTTTGAGTACTTCATCGTAGCTTAAAATCTCTTCATTTGGCTGAATGCTCTCTTTTGTTTTATGTGCACTGTATCCATAAGACATAGGTGTCACATTGTTCGTATCATAAAAAGCTTTTTTTGCATCTATCCACTCACCGGTATCCACATCAGTGATCCAAACAACAGCTTTGTTTCTCCATGGGATATGCTCCTCATCGAGCCACAACGCCATACAACCAATATCATCAAACATATATGTTTTACCATTGTTCGGATTTTTGAGCTCAACAGTGTTTTTTCTATCACTTACAACCATCACACAACGTGTGCACATATCTCTATCCCAATGCACTTCTGAAACAGCTGTTTTTGAAGTTTTTTCACAACCGTTCACGCCAGAGATAACAACTATACCAAGCACGAGTAAAGCCATTGTTTTGAGTTTATTTTTCATCATCATTAAGT
>JALUKO010000108.1 GCA_027056525.1 Helicobacteraceae bacterium
ATCGCCCACCTTGGTGATATGATAAAAGATCGACTCGGCAATGGCTCTGAGTGGGGAGTCACGATCACCTACTCCGATGAGCAAAAAGAGGGAGCACTTGAGAGTGCCGGAGCTATCATCAAGGCAATGCCGCTTCTAGAAGATGAGACCTTTTTGGTTCTCAACGCCGATATATGGTGTGACTATGAGTTTGATCCCCATTTTTGTCTTCAAAATGACACCCTCGCGCACCTTGTGCTTGTACCAAACCCTCCACATAACGAGAATGGTGATTTTTCTTTACAAGATGGGCGTTTGCTAAAGAGTGCCAAAGAGATGTTCACATTTGCAGGCATAGGCTACTACAGCCCAAAACTTTTTCACAAGCTTGCCTATGGAAAAAGAGCACTTGCCCCACTTCTAAAAGATGCCATACAAAAAGATATGCTCAGCGGTGAACTCTACCGCGGAGTGTGGCACGATATAGGTACACCCCAAAGACTCAAAGATATCAAAAACACACGTAAAAAAAACTGCTAAGTTTGCAAAACTTTGTTATGATGTTAGCAGATATTTACTAAGGAATTTTCGTGATAAAGATCTTTCTACCCCTTTTCATCAGCACCATACTTTTTGCACAGTACACTAACTGCGACTTTAAAAATGAACACTACAGCGATATATGTAAAAAGGTTGTCAAACAGGGGGTTTCATACGAGTATGCCAATAAATTTTTACTCTCATACTTTAGAACCAAAAAATTTGATGAAGTGAGTTACAAATATCTACAGCCAAGATATATAAAAAAACATAGAGAAAATGAGAAAAAAGCTAACAATGTTCTCGTAAAATACGTTCCCCAAATGGTACAACACCTCAAAAAATACAAAGAGGTGTACGACTACACAGAACAAAAGTTCGGTGTGAACCGCGAGATCATCGCCGCCATACTTCTCAAAGAAACAAAACTAGGCAAGATCAAACCGACACATGATGCTTTTATAGTGTTCAACACACTTGTTGTCAGAACCAAACCCAACAGCTCAAGAGAAAAATGGCTTCTGAAAATGGGGAAAACAAATATGGCTTCCATCATCACCTACTGCTACAAAAACAACATAAAAATAGAGGAGTGCATACTTCCAAGCTCCTATGCAGGGGCAGTTGGGATACCTCAGTTTATGCCAAACAGTTTCATCTATGCAGAGGGTTACAAAAGAGCGTATGCCGATCTGACAAAAATGCAAGACGCCATAGTCTCGGCAGGTAAGTTTTTACATAAAAAAGCAAACTTTACACAACTTATGGAGTGGGACAAAATACCCGATATGCAAGCTATAGAGTCTGCCTGGTATCAGTATGAGTTTGACAATGAGGATGCAAGCTTTGTGTATGAAAAAAGCAAAAGTGGCAAAGTGTACAACTGTTTTACAAAAAACAAACCGCAGCTCAAATACCTCAGAGACTATACAAAAAAGATCATGCGGTATAACAACTCTTCAAACTATGCCGTAGGTGTTATGCGACTTGCTCACGATGCACATAAAATGCTTTAGTTTGCTTTTACATTTTTATAAACAACAAACAGCAGTGAAGCAGCCACACTCACAAAAATAATGGTGTATCCCGTAGGCAGATCAAAAGTGTACGAACCATAAAGCGCCGCCATAATTGCCAAGGAACCAAATATCCATGCAAAATAAAGAGGATCAAATCTTTTTTGCATCACGCCTGCATATGAGGGCGCAATCAGCAAGGCAAATACCACAAGTACCCCTGCAGACTGTACGGAAGATGTCACAGTAAGTGCAAGCATGATAAAAAAGATCAACTCTTTAAGCACCCCTTTTGTCTTTGGATACACAAAGAACATCACCAAAGAGATGGGCAGATAGATAGCCATATCTCTATAAAGTTCATCTGCTGATACAAACAGGATATCTGCAGCACTCAGCTTGGAAAAAAGCTCCATCCCCTCAGCACTTTTAGCTAAAACAAGCATGATCGCAGAGATACCAAGCGCATACAGTAAGCCTATGAAAGCCTCAACATTTTTCACTTTTTTTGTAGCCCATGCGATGATGATCGCTGCACTAACAGCAAACAAAAGCGTAAGTGATGTTTGGTATGCACCATCTAAAAATGCTACACTCAGAGCCATCCCCACAGCTGCAACCTGCCCTATCGCCAAGTCGGTAAAGATCACACCGCGACGGATGATCTCCACACCAAAAATGGTATGAATATAAACAAGTACAATAGCCAGCACAAAAGCAGGCCATAAAAGTTCTACTATTTGCATATGCTCTTCGCTATGGTGTTGTAAAAATCCTCCAATGTATCCGCTGCTTTCACGGAGCCGACATCATGAGGAACTACCACCACCTTTGCACCCGTTTTTGCGGCGATGAACTCTGCAGCTTTTTTGTCATGGTACACATCTTGAAGTATCTTTTTCACACCGTTTTCTTTGACTGTTCCAATAAGAGCAAGTGTATGCTTGGAACTTGGTGCGATTCCCGGAAGCGGTTCAATATTGCCCACACTTACAATGCCGTAGCGTTTTAAGAAGTAGTTATAAAGTTCATGATACTGCACCACTTTTTTTGTACTGCACTGAGACATTTTGGCATCAAACTCTTTAAGATAAGCATTCCATTTTTTTAAAAATTTTTCTAAATTATGTTGATAGCTCTGTGCATGTGAAGGATCGATCTGTGCTAATTTCTTTGCTATAACCTTTGCCATCACAAGCACCTGATGTGGGTCTGTTACATAGTGAGGATTTCCCTGTGCATGGATATCTCCAAAAGCACGTGAAACAGAAGTCGGTTTGTTTATCATGTTGATAAAATGACTCATATCCAAAAAACCCTTTGCACCGGGCTGGATTTTTCTGTTGTTGGCACTTCTGATGAGTGGAGGCAACCAGCCAACTTCCAAACCTCCCCCGTTGATGATAAGCAAATCTGCACGGCGAAGCTTTGAAAGCAATGAAGGCTTTGGCACAATAAAGTGCGGATCATACTTGGAGCTTCCAAGAACATGAACCTCTACCAAATCTCCACCTATTTCCTGTGTCACTGCGCCAAGAGTTGCATATGTTGTATCTATTTTGAGTGTCGCAAAAAGAGAGCTCGCGAGCAGTAAACTTGCCAATATCATTTTTTTCATTTTCTTCTCCCTAATAAGCATGGGCACCATGTGCACCCGCTGCAATATTGAGTGATAACATCACCGTATTTATATCTGTTCTTTGTCCGTCTATGATTTTTGTTGCATCGTAAGAGTACTCAAGCCTTAGTCTGGAAAAGGCAAAAGGTTTGTACTGCAGCATCGCTGTGTACTTTTGCAGGTTATCAGTATCTATACCGCTGTAAGCACTTAAATCGGTTTGATTTTTTGTGATTTTTTCATACCTCACACCACCGCTATAGTTTTTGTTATATTGATATACCACTTCTGTATATAATCCCGACTGTTTTTCTCCTGTGCCTTTGTTACGCTGCAAAAATTCACTCTGCCAAATAAGGGCACTGTAACTTCCAAGCTGCTCTCTCAATGTCAAATCGACACCATACACATTACTCTGCTCTTTTGTGGCGGTTTTGCCGTGTGCCAAGCTCACACCACCCAAAACAGAGAGATCATCCGTTATATCAAGACTTGATTTTACATAAGCGATGTAAAGGTTGTTTGCTTCCATGTCACCAAAACTTCTCTCGTTTGTGCCCTGCATCGCTTCAACACCCACCATGGTGTATGTATCAGTCGGTGCTACCCACTGTAGCTGGATACCTGCATCGCTAATGGCATCAGGACCAAAAAGCGCTTTATAGATGATGGGCTGTTCATCGAAATTCCAAGCATGTTGATGCTTTTTGTTAATACGTCCAAAACTACTTTTAAACTTTCCTGCTTTTATGCGTAAACCTTCGGGTAAACTTGTCGTTAGAACATACGCTTCACCTATCTCAAACTCTGTACGTTTCAAATGAAAAATAGAATATACCTCAAAATAGGGATCAACTACCGAGTGCATCGCTACTTCTGCATAGTTGAGATTGAAACCCCGATCTTTGTTAAAGGGCAGTTCTGCATCCCCGGCATCTATGAAACCGGGAATGGCAAAAGCTTCATATGGAGTATTTGAGACATCCCTTCCAACTGCCGACATATTTAAGATAAGTGCAATATCTGGAAGATACGCATTTTGAGAAAAGCTTGCTGAAGTGTTTTGTAAAAACGCACTCTCAAGGCTCTCTTTGTCTTTTTGTGCATCTTTTTTTTCTAAGTCATTGACCTTTTTAAGTAAAAGTTGCGTCGTCGTTTGTTGCTCTTGCAACTGTGTTTTTAAAGTATCTATCTCACTCTCTGCCATCAGTGAAACTGCGACAAAAAACGAGAATAATGCTAATTTTTTATACATAATTATCCTCTTGTATTTTGATGTTTTGATAATGGTTTAT